>CAIPFN010000124.1 GCA_903864265.1 uncultured Bacteroidales bacterium
AAAGTTGATAAATATATAACTTTCCTTAACATATCATTGCATTTATAATCTAATTTTGACTTCCAAAAAAATATAAAAACCCGCCCTGGTTGACTACACAGAACACTTTGCCGGTGGGAACTCACAGGTTTTATTACATACAATTGATATGAGGAAAATTATAGCGGTGCTGTTGCTTTGTTTAGGAATATCTGAATTATTTGGGCAGAGTATACCGGACACCCTTGAAATCAGAAGAGCTTCGGGTATAGTATTCAGGCAAAACGGAAAGGATATCTCACGCAAACAGTTTTTAAAACTCATTGAACAGGATGAGGCGGCAAAAAGCGAAATACAGGTTGCCAGGCAGAATTCCGATGCAGCCAATGTATTCAGTTTTGCCGGTGGATTTTGCGTTGGATACACCGTAGGAAAATTCATAGCCGGGGGGAAGCCAGACTTTTTAATGGCTGAGATAGGCGCAGGTCTCATCGTGGTTTCGATCCCCTTTTCCATTGCTTATTACCGGCATGCAAAAAATGCGGTCGAATATTATAATGAAGGATTAAAACGCTCATTATCATCCAAACCCGATTTTAATCTGGGCCTGAACACAAACGGTATGGGTATTACCGTACGATTTTAATGCAGGCGGATGATTTGAATTTGCATTAACGGGTTTTATCATTCTGTTTTTAATTTCCCATGAAATTCAGAGTATGGTACAAGGTTTCGGAATGCAGACAGATTTTAAATTCAGATACAGGCTTATGAAAAAACCTTTCTTGTTACTACTGTTTGCTCTGATTTCTGATTTCTCCTTTGGCCAGCAAAAAACGGAAGCGGATTTTACAAAAATTAGGTTTAATGCCTTTTCGACAATAAAACTGAATTTTAAAAATTTCAATGATACCCTGTTATTAACATCACAGTTCTTAACCTGGTTTCCGGCCGAAGAAATTGAGGCTGATCCTATCAGGCTATATGGCGAAGGAACTATATATATACAGTTAAAGATACAGCACCCTGAAAAAGTTGAACTCAGTGTGGTCGGGTTTTATACAGATTCAATAAAAGATGTATCGGGAATTCCGGTTTCGGATAAAGATCTGGATGTTAGTTGTTTCCTGCTTCCATTCGATACACTGGAGGTGATTGTTGATAATGATTCACGAAACCAGCAGAAACAATCTATTCATTTTAATGGCAAATATGCGCTTCTTTCGGACTATTACCGGGCTAAAGATATTTATTTTAAAGGAAATAATTTTGTCTGGCAGAAAGGTTTACTCGCTAACCAGGAAACTGATCTTGAGTTATTCAAAACTGCTATCAACAACATTACCAGCATGGAACTTACCTTTCTGGATCATTTCCTTCAAAAAAATATACTGCCTGCCTGGTTTTCGGACTTTGAACGTTCGGATCTGGAATATTCAGCACAGTCGTTAAAATTAAGTGAACCGATGTTGATGGAATATAATAGAGGAACAGCTAACCATTTTCTTGTATTGCCTAAACCTGGCGATTACTTTTCTTTTGCCGAAGAATTGCCGCTAAATAATGAAAATGCCACTTTGTCCATTTATTATATACTGAGTCTACGAGAATATTTCTATAATTATTATTTTCCGAAACAGATGACAACTATGGTAGATGATTCCATTAAAAGGAATGTGTTAGCCGGGTTTATTGCATTTTCGGTTTCCCATTTAAGTCCTTATATTTCGGATTTGCTGATTGCCCGAGAATTTGATGTGACAACTTCATTTAGGAAAATCCCTGATAATGATTTCAATCTGTTGATCAGCGCAGTAAAGGATTCATCCCTGAAAAGCTATATGGAAGTGCGCCATGCCATGGAATTACTTAAAAAAGGTGATGATGCGCCTTCATTTTATTTGAAAGATGAGATTGATAATTATCACTCAATCAAAGAATTGAAAGGGAATGTGGTTTTCCTGAGTTTCTGGTTCACTGGATGCAAACCCTGTATCAAGGCATTCCCTGATGAGAATAACCTGATTGAATTGTTTAAAAACGAAAAGGTGAAGGTTGTTAGTATCTGCATGGAAAGCAGCGAAGACTCCTGGAAAAAAGGAATACAAAATCACAAGCTTAACGCCCTTAATCTATTTGCAAACGGAAACTGGGCGAAAATACTAAAGGAAAGTTACGACCTCAGCGCCTTTCCGCATTATGTGCTGATAGACCAAAACGGGAAAATAGTTGACAATAAATGCGCACGACCCGGGCAGGGAGCTGAGGAGGAAATTAGGAATATTCTCGGTAAATAATTGTATTTGCCGATCTGATACCAGTTGTTTAACTTTATAACAGTCCAAAAGGAATTATCCGAAAGAAATAGCATGCAGTAGTAAAATCAGCTGAAACCGGAACGAGATCGCAAATTATTCATATTGAGGCTCTTGTTTTTATAGCTGCAATCATTTGGTTCGGACAAGCGGAATAAAAAACGGATATTTGCAGCAGATATCGCTGAAATCACTGATCCGTGTTAATTTGTAAGTATTGTTTTTGATAAATGAAATATCTAAAACTCAATTATTCAGCATTTAATCGTTAAATCTGCGGTGAAAAAGATAATCCAATCGCTAAGTTGTTAATTTTGATGGTTAGTTTTAACCATTCCTGAGTTTGTGAAAATCTATGAAAAAAGAAGAGCTAAAAAAAATACTGCTTCCCTTTACCCTGGAAACAGCTATGGAGAAAGTGAAAGAAATGGAAACCAAATGGAATTCCAGGGACAGAGAATTAATTGCCTTGTCGTGCACGGCTGACACCGAATGGAGAGATAGAACTGATTTTCTCAGCGGCAGGGGAGAGGTTGAACCATTTCTGAAAAGCAAATGGGAAAAGGAAGTGAACGGCACATTGAAACTGGAGCTTTGGGGTTTCCGGAATTACCGCATGGCTGTGCGTTCGGAGTATGAATGGCAGGACCAAAAAGGGGTATGGTTTCGAAGTTACGGGAATGAATTATGGCAGTTCGACGAAAACGGTCTTATGCAAAAACGCTTTGCCAGTATTAACGATCTGCCAGCCGATGATTCAAAACAGACGTTAATATAAACTGGCTACGGCATCAAAGGAATTATAAACCGGGCACTTAAAATCCGAAAACTTATAATACGCAGCATAATTCCGAATTCAGAAATTCCGTTCTATATAGAAACTTTGAATTTATTCCCCGAAGCGGGTTAATAAGCTTCTCACATCGCTGACATCATTCAAATAGTATTTGGCCGCCGTAGTCCTGGTACCTACTTTAATGGTATGAGCCGTTTCAGGTAGAGCATTAAAGGTAAATTCATCCGTCCAGTCGTCGCCCAGGGCTAACATAAAATCAAATTTTACGTTTCCTATTTTATTCAATGCTGCCCTTCCTTTGTTGATACCGGCATTTTTAATTTCGATTACCTTATCACCGTCCATGATCTCCAGGTTCAGGTTGGATAAATAGTCTTTTAAGGTATCCTTGAGTTCCCAGGCCCTTTGCTGACCCATATCGGGGTCGGTACCGCGGTAATGCCACACCAGCGAATAGTTCTTGTACTCAATAAACGAACGGGGTGTACGATCCACGAAATTCTGCAGCACGGGTTCAATAATGCCCATCCATTGCTTGTCGATCTGGTCGGTCATTTTCCAATCACTATTGGGATTCCTGCTCCAAACTCCGTGTTCGGCTATAAACGCCAGGCGCGGATAGCGGTCGAACCATTTTGATAGAGTTTCCTTATCTCTTCCGCTGATAATGACCACCGTATTTTTTTCGTCGGCAATCAGTTTTTCAATAATGGCATAGAGTTCCGGATCCGGATTGGCCATTTGCGGATCTTTATGGAAGCCGGTCAGGGTGCCGTCGTAGTCGAGGAAAATGATTCTCTTTTCAGCGCTGCGGAAGGTATCCATTAATTCAAGGATAACGGCGCTGTTCACTTTTCGGGTAAAGTTGGTAGCCTGCAAGGCCTTCACATTTTCGAGCCCGTTGATGAAATCCGTGGCCCAACGCTCTTCGTTGTATATTTTAAGCCGTTTCTGCAGTACGGAAATGCGTTCGGCCTGCTCAGCTTCGGGCATATTCAGCGCCTGGTAAATGGCATCGGCTACTTCGGTGCTGTTATTCGGATTAACGATAAGCGATTCGCCCAGTTCTTTGGCGGCACCGGCCATTTCACTTAAGATAAGTACTCCTTTTTCATCGGTACGGCAGGCGATATATTCTTTCGCGTTCAGGTTCATGCCGTCGCGCGTGGGCGTGATAAGAGCTATATCGGCACTGCTGTACAGTTCAATCATTTCGAGACGGCTAATGGCCCTATAGAAATACGAAACAGGCATCCAGCCAATGGTTCCGAACCTTCCGTTGATTCTTCCTACCAGTTCATCCATTTGTTTTTTCAGGTTCTTATAATCCCTGACCGTTTCGCGCGACGGGATCACAAACAGAAACAAACTAACTTTCCCGATATACTCCGGATGCATTTCGAGGAACAGCTCAAACGCCTTGATACGATCGGGGATTCCTTTGGTATAATCAAGACGGTCGATGGACAGTATGATCTTTCTTTTTTTATCTTTTTTCAGATATTCAACCAGTTCTTTGCGGATATCCGATTCCTCAATACCTGTATTCTGAGCCAGTTGCAGGGCTGTATTATGGAAATACTCAAAATCAATCCCTTTCGGGAAAGCATCTACAATGGCAATACGTTCGTTCAGCCTGATGCGGTTAAAAACCGTTTCGTGCCCCAGCAACCTGCGGACACAGCTCATAAAGTGTCGTTGATAATCGTAGGTATGGAAACCGATTAAGTCGGCGCTGAGCATCCCTTCGAGTAACTCCATACGCCAGGGCAGAAGCCGGAAAATCTCGAAAGAAGGAAAAGGGATATGCTGAAAATAGCCAATGGATATTTTGGGAAATTTTTCCCGTATCAGTTGCGGAAGCAGCATTAAATGATGATCGTGGATCCATATTACGTCATCTTCGTGCACATATTTGGAAATTACCGCGGCAAATATCTGATTTACCTTTTTATAGGCTTCCCAGTTTCCGGCATCGTAGCGGGCCATCTGGGTGAAGTAATTGAACAGCGGCCAGATGGTATTATCGCAGAATCCTTCGAGGTATTCGGTTCTCAGCTGCTTATCGAGATAAACCGGTATACAATTGTCTTTCCTCAGGTTGTTGTCGATATTAATTTTTTCGCTTTCGGTGATTTCATCAATATTTACCCCTCCTCTGCCGATCCATTTGATATCGTAGGATTCATAAAACTTTTTTAATCCCGAATCGAAACCATCCGTTACAGGGTGTATTTCTTTTTTGCCGTTCACTTCGGTAACCTGCAAGGGTAAGCGGTTGGAGATGATAAAGAGTCGTTTCATGCTTCAGGATATTAGTATTATCAAATGAATGTGGAGAAAAAGTGTACTGTTATTATTGACAGGGTTATATGAATGGAAAGCGGTACAAAGGCAGCTCAAAGTTGTTCGCTGAAAAAGCAATATCATACAGGAGTACTGCCCTTTTATCAGCTGAGTCAACCTTCCCCTATATAGCATCCGTACAGGTTTTATATGGGTTTATGGCATGAATATTCATTTGTCATAGCTCCGGATTACAGTCCCCAAACCGAAATCCCACATACGACATCCCACATCCGACATCCGACATCCGACATCCGACATCCGACATCCGACATCCCACATCCCACATCCGACATCCGACATCAAACATCAAACATCTCCAAACCGGCTCATCAGGTCCTGAACAAACAAGGTGTCTTTTTTAAGTTTTGCCAGTTGCTGAACGATAAAAGGTGTTTGATCGAGTTTGCCCAGTACGGCTTCCATTTCTTTCATATCGGCATACAGCATTTGCCTGAAAGGATTATCATAGTCTTTCTGTCGTGAATGCCTGATTTCCATTTGCAGGTGCTTTCGGAAATTCAGGTACCAGTTCAGCATCTCATTCAGAGGGGAAGCATCGGCAGGCAGGTTTTTCATTTCCTGTAATGAGGCTAAGGCATGGTTGAGTTTCTGGGTTGAGTATGCTTTGCCCTGAACTACAAAAAACTCATGTACCTGCTGCCAGCTGATAATTTCGTACGACACGATTTTTTCTTTCAGCAACTTAAGTTCAAAAGACGGTATCAATTGCCCTCCGGCATTTTCGAATGCATGCCGCAAGCCTGGTTTGGCAAGGAGTTCAACAACATCAGCGGTTTTCAGATCCGGGTTTTTCCGGCAATGTTCGATAATCTGGTCAAATGCATAATATGTGATGTAATCGCGGTAGGTTTGATAGGCTTCGGCCGGTTTAAGCAGCTTAACCGGTCTGTTGCTGTTCTCGAACCCATGTTTAGCAATGGTTATCGATGTGGGCTTATCCGTTTTCCTCGAAAGGTACAACGCGCCCTGGCTGCGGTATTCCGTATCGTTGAAGGTTTTTTCGGGGAAGTTTTTCAGGCAGAATTGTTTTCCTGCAAGGAGTTCCAATAAGCGAATCGAATCGAAGATTGAATTAATGGTATCCGGAGCCAGGTAATGAGGTTCGAGAAATTGGGTCTTTTCGTCGCGTTTGTCGCGGACAGCATATTTGGATGCATTGCGTTCGAGTGCGAACTGGTTATACATCAGCCAGTAAGCCGGCATGATCAGCAATTCATTGTTTGACACATCATTGCTTACCAGGGAGAAGGGAAAAGGGATATCCAGTTCGTAAGGGTAATCGGCTTTTGAAAGGATAGTGAAAGGGGCAAAGCGTGAATTGTGTTTCAGGCTGGTGCACAGTCCCGGCCAGAATCCTCTTCCGGCCAGCAGTTCGCCATCGGCTCCGCGACTGTTGTGGTTTGAGCCTATGGTTGCTCCCGCGGCTATATTGCTTTGGCCTTCGATGGTGGCGGCGATAAGGAAGGAGTTGTTATGATGCTGTTCGTGTGCCGGAAAGATAAGCGAATTCAGTACTTCGCAGCACGAAATGGTGGAATTGTCGCCCAGGTAGGAATTGATAAGCCTGGCTCCGTATTTCAGCTGCGAATTGGATCCCAGCATAAAGCGTACGGCTTTCACCCCGTAAAAGATACGGCATCCTTTGCCTATGATCCCGTTAACAAGTTCGCAGCCTTCGCCTATCTGGGTAATGGCTTCGGGGGTAGAACTAATGGTAAGATTTTTCAGCTTATTGGCGCCTTTGAGGTAGGCATCGGATCCGGCTTTTACATCTTTAATGATACTGCAGTTTTTAATTACCGTGCGATCGCCAATGGTGCCGTAATAACCACGCTGGTTGTCGAATTTTTTCTCGGTCATTTCGCGGTAACGGCGCTGAAGGTCCGTGTTTTGCCTGTCGCGGCTCCACAGCCAGGCATCGCCGGGCAGCATGCCTTCGAACGGAATCACGGCCCGGCCCCCGTTTTCGTTGCATATCTCCATCCATATCCTCACTTCTTCGGTTTCCCCTTCCGTTAAGATCCCGTTCCCGAATTTGGCATGACCGGAGGTTGACATTTCATTCACATTGGTTATAATTACTTCGTTCCCAATGATATAATACGCCATATAATTCACATTATCGACCACCACGTTGTCGCCAAAATCGCAATTGATAATGATACTGTTGTATAAACCAACCGGCATCCGCAGGTCGTTAAATTCGAGGAAGAAGGATTCCAGTTTGCCGATGCGCACCAGGCCGAAAAACTTGCAGTTTTTAACCAGTTCCGGGTTAAATTCCTCCGATACCAGCAAGGTATTCCAGTTGTCGGAAGTATTCCTGTTCCTGACCAGCACCTCAATTTCATGGGCATTGAGCTGCCTGTAGCGGTTATTATCCGGATTCTGCAGGTAACGCAGGTAATACTCATCTTTGCCCTGGGGAATATATTGAGCAGGTATAAAATTGTGTCCCAGCGTATTAAGTGGTTCTTTACGAATGATGTTCATGCCTGTGGATTTGATTTATAAAATTATTGAAATGATTGGAATATGGTGTAAAGATTATGATAATTTTTAAAAGTAATTAATCTTTCATGGATATAGGGTACCGAGGGGATTGAGGAGATTGATGGGATTGATGGGATTGATGGGATTGAGGAGATTGAGGAGATTGAGGAGATTGACGGGATTGATGGGAGACGAGGAGAAATGGAGACAAGGAGAGATGGAGACAAGGAGAGATGGAGACAAGGGGACAAGGGGAAAGGGAGACAAGGTGACAAGGCGAGGGGCGACAAGGCGAGGATTGGGGGGATTGAAGGGATTGAGGGGATCAAAGACATCCGACATCCGACATCCGACATCCGACATCATACATCATACATCAGGCATCCGAAATCATACATCCGAAATCGTATATCATACATCCGACATCCGATCCCTATAGCTATCGGGACCGACATCCGATCCCGATAGCTATCGGGACCGACATCCGAAATCATACATCCGACATCATACATCCGAAATTACTCCCGCTACGATTGGAGTTGAGAGATGGTATTAAAATAGCCGGCAATCAGCATTGCCGGCTATTTTCACGTCTATTTTAATTTTTACACAACAAATTACATAACAAACTTACGTGCCAGTGTTAAAGCTTCATCCAGGCCTTCCGGATTTTTACCTCCCGCCGTGGCAAACCCAGGCTGACCTCCGCCACCGCCCTGTATCACTTTGGCCAGTTCGCGAATGATGGCTCCGGCATTCATTCCTTTGGAGGCAATCAGTTCGTCGGCCACCAGGACGCTCAGGGTAGCTTTTCCGTCATTTTCGGATCCCAGCACCAGGAAAAGGTTTTCAACCACTGCCCGCATGGCGAAAGCAATATCTTTCGCCGCATTTGCATCGGCACTTATGCGGGTAGCCAGGAAGTTGATACCGTTGATCGCTTCCACCTTCGTTAACAGTTCGTCTTTCAGCATCAGGGCCTTTTCGCGGTTGAATGCTTCAAGTTGTTTGCGCATATCGGAATTCTGATCCATCAGTTGCTGAACGGCCTTCAGTGGTTCCGTAGGGCTCTTTACCAGTTGTTTCAGGCTGGCTATGAGGGCTTCCTGTTCATAAACATATTCTTCGGCTTTGGCTGCCGTTATGGCTTCGATGCGACGTATTCCGGATGCAATGGCACCTTCACTCACAATTTTAACCATGCCGATCTGGCCGGTTGCTTTCACATGGGTTCCTCCGCAGAGTTCCACCGATTCGCCATAGCGGATCACCCTTACTTTTTCCCCGTATTTCTCCCCGAAAAAGGCCAGGGCCCCCATATTTACAGCTTCTTCCATGCTTACGGCTCGGTGTTCGTCGAGCATGGCGTTTTCCCGTACCAGGCTGTTGGTCATTTTTTCGATGGCAAGCAATTCCTCTTCCGTAAGTTTCTGGAAATGAGAAAAATCGAAACGAAGATACTCCGAACCCACAAACGATCCTTTTTGTTCAACATGCGTTCCCAGCACTTTGCGCAGGGCATAATGAAGCAGGTGGGTTGCAGAGTGGTTGTTGGCAATGGCGGTGCGACGATCCGTATTCACCCTTGCCCTGAAAATGGCAGCAGGATTCTCCGGCAGGTTTTCGACAAGGTGGACGATCAGGTTATTCTCTTTACGGGTATCTATAACAGGGATAGTCTCGTTTGCCGAGCTCAGTACCCCGGTGTCGCCGGCTTGTCCGCCACTTTCGGCATAAAAAGGAGTGCGGTCGAATACCAGCTGATACACCTCTTTTCCTTTTGCCGTTATCTTGCGGAAACGGACAATTTTAATATCGGATTCGGTGGTATCGTATGCCAGGAATTCGGTGTTATCCGAAGCTTCCAGTTCGTGCCAGTCGTCGGTCGAAACCGTGGCGTCGCGGCGTGAGCGGTTTTTCTGTGCTTCGAGTTTCAGGCTGAAATTTTCCATATCCACCTCCCAGCCCAGCTCGCGGCTCATCAGCTGGGTAAGGTCGATCGGAAAACCGAAGGTATCGTACATCTCGAAAGCAAATTCCCCGTTGATCACTTTATGGTCGGGATGAGCAGCAATGTACTGATTGAATTTAACAATGCCGGTGGCCAGGGTGCGAAGGAAGGATGCTTCCTCCTCGGCTATCACGCGCTGTATAAGCTGCAGGTTTCGCGTCAGTTCGGGGAAGAACTCTCCCATCTGGGCTTCGAGCACCGTAACCAGTTTACAGATCAGCGGTTCGCGCACATTCAGGAAAGAGTATGCATAGCGGACGGCCCGGCGAAGTATGCGGCGGATCACGTAGCCGGCTTTCACGTTCGACGGCAGTTGCCCGTCGGCAATGGCGAAGGTCACGGCACGAAGGTGGTCGGCGATAACCCGCATGGCAACATCGCTTTTATGGTCGTTACCATACGTGATGCCGGTTATTTTGGCGATTTCGGCAATCAGGGGTGTGAAAACATCCGTATCGTAATTGCTTTGCGTACCCTGCAGTACCATGCACAGCCGTTCGAAGCCCATGCCGGTATCCACATGTTTTGCGGGAAGCGGAACCAAAGAACCATTGGCCTGGCGGTTGTATTGTATAAATACGTTATTCCAGATTTCGATGACCTGGGGATGGTCGTTATTCACCAGCTGATCGCCTGGAATTTTAGCTTTCTCCGCTTCATCCCGTATATCCACATGGATTTCGGAGCAGGGACCGCAGGGACCGGTGTCGCCCATTTCCCAGAAGTTGTCTTTCTTCGAACCGCGCAGTATGCGTTCTTCCGGAATATATTTCTTCCAGATTTCAAGTGCTTCGGTGTCTTCCTCCATATGGTCGGTAGCATCTCCTCCGAATATGGTCACATACAATTTATCTTTATCAATTTTATACACTTCGGTGAGCAGTTCCCAGGCCCATGAAATGGCTTCTTCTTTAAAATAATCGCCGAACGACCAGTTGCCCAGCATTTCGAACATGGTATGATGATAGGTATCATGACCCACTTCTTCCAGGTCATTATGTTTTCCCGAAACCCGGAGGCATTTCTGCGAATCGGTAACCCTGGGCCATCTGGCAGGTTCATTTCCCAGGAACCAGTCCTTGAACTGGTTCATGCCCGCGTTGGTAAACATAAGAGTCGGGTCATTTTTAACCACCATGGGAGCGGATGGAACTATCTGGTGATGTTTCGAAGCAAAGAATCCAAGAAAAGTTCGGCGTATTTCGGCACTGGTCATCATTAAATGTAATTTGTCGGTTTGATTAATATTTATTTCAGGTATTGTATTTAGTTGTATCTTAGTTGGTTAAAAGCATTGTACCGGTATTGGTAACCGCTCGCCACACGCTTTTAACAAATGTTCACATCCCAAATGGCTGCAAATTTAAGTTAAATAATTATTTTTGCCGTTACCCGATTGAAAGTAGCATACTTTTAATGATGAAATGGGATACTGTAAGCTCCCGGGAGCAAAGGGTAAAAAGAGATGGGTGAGCTGGAAATGGGGAAGGAGAAGGTCAAAAGGGGAACATCAATCCTGACCTCTGGATTCAAATGACTAGAACCTTTCAGTAAAGAAACAGGTTTCCCCCAAATGAATTGCCATAATAAAGCTATAGCAAAAAAGAATGTCAAAAATCAAATACCAGTTTAATACCAAGTCGCTCAAAATTGAGCGGGTTCAGGTAACGATGAAGGAGCGTTTGAAACGTATCGCTTCGTCAATGGCTTTCGGCCTGGTATTCGGAGCCGTGGTAATTGTACTTGCCTACAACTTTATGTCGTCGCCGCGTGAAAAAGTATTGCAGAACGAGCTTGAACAATATAAGCTACAGTACAAGATCATGAACGACCGCCTCGACAAGGTGCAGAACGTACTGGCTGATGTTCAGGACAGGGATGACAATATTTACCGTGTTATTTTCGAAGCGGAACCCATTCCTTCGGAAGTGCGCAAGGCCGGATTCGGCGGCGTCGACCGGTACGAGCATCTCGAAGGACTGGCCAATTCAAAGATTATCGTAAACACAGCCAAACGGCTCGATGAAATTACCAGTCAGTTGGTGGTTCAAAGTAAGTCGTACGACGAGGTTTTCAGGATGGCGAAAGATAAAGAGAAACTTATAGCCAGTATCCCTGCCATTCAGCCGGTTAATTTCCATGATCTGAGGCGTATAGGTTCTTTGTTCGGCTACCGCACGGACCCGTTTTACAAGGTGATCAAATTTCACGAAGGCATCGATTTTACAGCCGCCATAGGCACGCCTATTTACGCTACAGGCGACGGAATAATTTCAGAGGCAGAATACAACAGCGGAGGCTATGGCAACAAGATTGTCATCAATCACGGGTTTAGCTATGAGACCGTGTATGCCCACCTGTCGAAAATTAAAGTGAAAGTGGGTCAGCGGGTGAAGCGCGGTGAAATTATAGGTTTGATGGGAAATACCGGCAAATCAACGGCTCCTCACTGTCATTATGAAGTCCATAAGGCAGGTGTTCCCATGAATCCGATTTATTTCTTCTTCAACGATATTACTCCGGCTGAATACCAGGCTATGCTTGAGCTTTCGGCCAAACCATCGCAGACGCTGGATTAACGGACGACCCTGAACGGATCCATACTTTAAAATGGAACATCTGCATACTGACACGAACAAAATGTTCATTTTGAAAAGGCTATGTGCACTTATGCCATAATCTGATACTTACCGGTTATTTATTATTCCTAAACTCTAAACCCAAACTCCTGTTCACAGCAAATGGCTCTTCGTACACAACCCATCGGAAAATTATATTACCGCATCGGCGAGGTTGCTGATATGTTTAAGGTAAATACTTCGTTGATACGGTTTTACGAAAAGGAATTCGATATCATCAAACCGCATCGCAATAAGAAGGGAAACCGTTTGTTTACCCAGAATGATGTGGATCATTTTCACGCCATCTTCCACCTGATAAAAGAAAAAGGCTACACCCTAGATGGTGCAAAGCTGCAACTCAGGGAAAAACGGACTGCGGTCAATGCTCCCGAACAGGATATATTGAACTCATTACTCCGGATGAAACGTTTTTTGCTGGAACTGAGGGAACAACTGTAAGCGGGGTAGTGAACGGAAATCAAAAAGGGGAAAACCGGGTCAGTAGCCTGGAAAAGCTCTGATTATTAATCAAAACCTGGCCAAACATCTGCCGAAAGGCTGAAACCGCACCTTTATTTCATTATGCAATTTTATGCCCGGCTTTTCGCCAGCGGGTAACAGTAGACCTCCGGCTCTAAAAATACTTTTTCTCCACTAAAAATTCAGTCACATACTCGTACACCCCTTCTTCGAGGGTATAGAACGGGGCCGGGTAGGAAGCCTGCTGCAAGAGTTTTGTCATATCGGCTTCGGTGAAATACTGGTATTTCTCGCGTATATCCGCCGGTGTGTCAACGAATTCAATCTTTTCAGGGATTTCGAGAGCTTTAAAAACGGCTTTGGCCAGGTGCAGGAAAGCGCGCGCTTTCCCGGTTCCCAGGTTGTAAAGCCCTGATTGTGGCTTGGTTTGCATCATAAAATACAAAACATCAACAACATCTTTCACGTAAACAAAATCACGCAACTGCATGCCATCCGCAAAGCCTGAGCGGTGCGAGCGGAACAGTTTTACGCCCCCGGTTTCGTTAATCTGTTTAAAAGCATGTAGTATAACTGATGCCATCCGTGCTTTGTGGTATTCGTTCGGGCCGTACACATTGAAAAATTTCATCCCGGCCCAGAAAGGAGGCGTCTTTTCCTGCTGCAAGGCCCATACATCGAAATTGTTTTTCGATTCGCCGTAAGCGTTCAGAGGACGCAGTTTTTCAACCAGCGAATGCTCGTCGGAATAGCCATGTTCGCCCATGCCGTACGTTGCTGCTGACGAAGCATAAATTAACGGAACTTCATATTGTGTACAGGCTTCCCAAACCTGTTTGGTATAATTCAGGTTGAGACGGTTAAAAAGTTCGACATCCGATTCCGTAGTATCGGTGCGGGCACCCAGGTGAAAAACAGATGCCACTTCGAGGTGGTGTTTACGCAACCAGTTGATAAACTCATCGCGGTGTACATGACCCACAATAGATTTATGGTCCAGGTTATGATTCTTCAGCGGGTTGCTGAAATCGTCGACAACAATGATATGGGTTAAGCCTTTGTTGTTGAGTTTATTTACCATACAACTGCCGATAAACCCTGCTGCTCCTGTTACTACGGTATAGGTCATAATGCTTGATTTTATAAATGCAAAGTTAAGGTAAATGCTGATTTAATTTCAGATCTCTGACACCCGGGGTATGATGTGCAGGGTTCCATGTTCCATGTTCCGGGTTCCATGTTCCGGGTTCCATGTTCCGGGTTCCGGATTCAATCTTCCGGGTTCCATGCTCCGGCGCCCCATGGGATAGCGGGAATCACGCACCTCCCAATCCCTCATCCTTGTGCTTCAGCCCCACTACTCAATTTCCACTTCGCTCACCAGGAGCCAGGCTTTAGTCTCTCCCGCTGAATTCAACGAGGGATCGGAACTGGCATTGATGGCCTTGATACGTATATACCGGGTATGCAGGTTATCAAAGTTCCGCGTGAGCATCACCGGACCATCGAGCCGCAGATCATCGGTTTGGGAAGGATAGTAGGTATTAAGAAGAATATAGTCCTTCCCGTCAGCGGAGGCATAAAACTCAACAGCCGAAGGCAGAAACATACGGTTTGCAGGTAACTGAAGTACATCGAGTCCCAACACCTTCACCTCTTTTACTTCACCAAGGTCAACCGCAACGTCGAAATCACTGCCTTCGAAACCCATCCACTGCTTATTGTCGGGATTGGACGAACCAATCAGCCCGTCGAACAGTCCCGGGATGCCCGATCCCGGGTATTTCGGGCCAGGCTGAATGGCAAGTGCGGCAGTTTTAATGCCTTGAACAAAGGTGTACATACGGGTAATAGTCTCGCTAGTGTTTTTACCTGAAACGGAAACCGCTTTCAAGGTGCAGTTATTCCCTATGGTAAAAGGCGAAGTATATTTTTTTGACCCAGGGCCGGGCGGGGTTCCATCGAGAGTGTAATATACGGAGGACCCCTCAGCGGTAGTGGTCAGTTCGATCTGCTGAGGACCGGGGTATGCTCCCCCGGAGAGCGGGCACCAGGGTTTTGGAACATACTGGCTTGTCTTTCCCTGGTTTGCTTTGGTGCTAAATGCTTCATTAACTGGTCGCCCTATCCATTCAACAGGTATTTTGAGCCCGAGCATACGGGCAATCGTAGGAGCGGTATTCATAAGGTCGTTGGGGGTTTCGAGCAGGGTGTTCTTTTTGATGCCAGGTCCACTGATAATCCAGGGGACTTCCAGGTCCGAAAGGCTTTCTGCTCCCAGGGCGGGTACTTTGCTCCCGGGATTGGAAGTTACTATAAAGGCAGTAGTTTTACCCAATCCCATTTCCTGAATGCCTGTTATCAGTTTGCCGATTTCTGTATCTATCTCCCTGAACGACTGCAAATGGTACTTCGTCCCAAACCCTTTGCTGCGTCCGACTTCATCAGGTAACCCATAGTAAATAAAGGTAAAGAGCGGTTTTTCATTTTTAAAATAATTCAATGCCAGGGAGGTTATCATCACCTGTCCCTGTATATATTGTTCCTTGCTGATGATTTTTTTATTCACATAAGTGCCCAGCCATTCCTGGTCGTAAAACATAGCCGTAACCGCCTTTGGCATTTGCTTCCGGATCAGGGTAAAAATGGAAGGGAAATACCCGTCGGCATCTTTAACTGTAGGCTCAAAACCCTGGGAAAACAGGCTCCAGTCGCTATTTGTAACTCCATGCTGTTCAGGGCCCGCTCCCGAAAGTATGGAAGCCCAGTTCGGTGGGCCGGCCGCCGGCATAACTCCCCGGGTTTTGACCGAGATCACTCCCTGGGCAACCAGGCTGTTGATTGCCGGTGTTTCCGAATACTGAAAATCTTCGGCCGAAAGTCCGCCAATACCGATCAGAATAACATGTTTTGGCGATGCAGGCTGGGCCTGAATGCTGAATGCTGGTATAAAGAATACTATGGTTATCAGTAGGTTGAATAGTTTCATGCAGGAAATAATTTTGATTATAAAGGTAGAGCTTTTTCCCGTAACCCCATAATTTGCAATCTTGGGCCAGGTGGCAGTCAGGCATTCAGGTTTTGAACTGATTTGTAATCGGAGTAACCTGATGGAAGCCCCGGCAGCATGATTGCCCGGCCAAAGCTTTGATAATGGGTGCCGGATTATTATCCATGTTCCGGTCGGGTTCCCTGGCTTTCGTGTATTGCCGGCTAAGAAAATATTTCTGTGAAGAATCCGGCAATAATATATAAGTTTTAAACCAATAAATGCTTTATTTTTGCGATAGCTCTGTGCGATATCCGTAAACATTTAACAACCGGAGCAAGGCTTTAAAGCATAAAACTATCTGCTGTCAAGAGCTAATCTTTATGAGGCTATAGAATCATTACAGATGCAAAAGGCAAGGAATCAGAACCTGTTACCCTCAAATAATCATTATTATGAAACATTTTGAAACCAAATGGAAAGCACACGATGGCACCGACATCTTTGCCCAGGGCTGGGAGTCAGGAGCAAAAACCCTTAAAGCCGTGGTTTGCCTTGTACACGGGCTGGGAGAACATTCCTCGCGCTACCGGCATGTTGCTGAGGCTTTTGGACTTGAAGGGTATACGCTCTTTGCTGCTGATTTGCGCGGGCATGGCCGTTCGGGAGGCAAACGGGGGCATATTCCTTCCATAGCGATGGTGATGAAAGATATTGATTTGTTGCTTGAGCAAGCGCAGACCCTTTATCCGGGAGTACCCCTGATATTGTACGGTCACAGCCTGGGTGGAATTCTTGTACTGCATTACGGATTGTCGCATAAGCCGGAAGTAAAAGGTGTTATAGCTACAAGTTCAGGCCTGAGAACTGCTTTGGAAAATCAGCCGATTAAAATTTTAGCGGCTAAAGTACTCGGATCTGTCATTCCCGGCGTATCCTTGCCAAGCGGACTCGATGTAAATGCCATTTCCCATGATAAACATGTGGTGGAACTCTACAAAAACGACCCTCTGGTGCATGATAAAGTTTCACTGGGTTTTGGAAAGATTATGCTCAGCACGGCCAAATGGACCCTGCAGCATTCCTCCGCGTTTTCCCTTCCGCTTTTGCTGTTGCACGGTAAAGCCGATGCGATTGCCTTCGCATCGGGAAGTATAGAGTTTGCTGCACCCCTGAAGGAGAGATGCAGCCTGGTTTTGTTCGACGGGGCTTTTCACGAATTACATAACGAGCCGGAGAAGGCAAAAGTGATTAAAACTATGACAAACTGGATGGACTCCCTGCTTTAGTCATAACCGGAGTTCCCTGATTCGGATTCATTTCATCAAAACCTTAGCCCGGCTCTTAAGGATCCGCGATTTTCAGCATGCAACTTTCCCGTTCTGAGAATTGCATTATAGACCAAAATGAACCTGAGCCTTATTTGCATAAAAAAAAACTTTGCCGGTGCGGGTATGCCGCACTATACTGAAAGACAGAAATTATTCACCTTTGTCATAAAGAAAAACCATTTCAATATGTCATTATATATACTGGCATTAGACCAGGGCACTACAAGCAGCCGGTCTATTTTATTTGATAATAAGGGAACCGTTCTGGCTGCCGCCCACAAAGAATTCACCCAACTGTTTCCAAAGCCGGGTTGGGTTGAGCATAACCCTGTCGAAATATGGGAAACCCAGCTCTCCACCGCCCAGGAAGTGATGACCATGGCCGGTATTTCGGCCGGGGATATCGCAGCCATTGGTATAACCAACCAGAGGGAAACTACCGTGGTTTGGGATAGAAATACGGGGGAACCTGTTTATAATGCTATCGTCTGGCAGGACCGAAGGACCGCTGCTTTTTGCGACGAACTGAAAGCGAAAGGCCTGGAGGAAACCATCCGTCAGAAAACCGGCCTGGTAGCCGATGCCTATTTCAGCGGGACCAAAGTGAAATGGATACTGGATAATGTTCCGGGTGCCAGGGACAAAGCGGAAAATGGGGAATTGTGCTTTGGAACCATAGATACCTGGTTGTTATGGAAATTAACGGGCGGTAAAGTGCATGCCACCGATGTAAGCAATGCCAGCCGGACTATGCTCTGCAATATTTCGACCTGCCAGTGGGATGGTGAACTCGAAAAAATGCTGGATGTACCGGGTAATATGCTGCCCCAGATCCGCAGCAGCAGCGAGGTGTATGGCCATACCATATTGCTTGACGGGAAAACGGGAATTCCCGTGGCAGGCATGGCCGGCGACCAGCAGGCTGCACTCTTCGGGCAGTTGTGCACCCAGGCCGGTATGGTAAAAAATACCTATGGCACCGGTTGTTTTATGCTGATGAACACAGGTGATAAAATGATTGTTTCGGACCATAATTTACTCACAACCGTTGCCTGGAAAATTAACGGGATTACGCAGTACGCGCTCGAAGGCAGTGTATTTATTGCCGGCGCCGTTGTGCAATGGCTGAGAGATGGATTAGGCATTATTAAAACTTCGGCTGATGTGGAAGCCCTGGCCAAACAAGTGGATACCACCGATGGGGTTTATGTGGTCCCTGCATTTGCAGGATTAGGTGCACCATACTGGAACCAGCATGCCCGGGGAACCATTACCGGTTTAACCCGCGGAAGTAATGCCTCGCATATCGCCAGGGCTGCGGTCGAAAGTATAGCCTACCAGACCATGGATGTACTCAAAGCCATGGAAGCCGATAGCCGCATTCAGATTAAAGAACTGAGGGTCGATGGAGGCGCAACCCGGAATAATTTATTGATGCAGTTTCAAAGTGACGTATTAAATACAAAAGTGATCAGGCCGGTCATTACCGAAACCACAGCCCTGGGAGCTGCCTACCTTGCCGGATTGGCAGTCGGGTTTTGGGGGAGCCTCGATGAGTTGCAACAACAGTGGCAGGTGGAAAGGGTTTTTGCACCCGAAATTACGGAAGAAAACAGAAACGAATTAACCCGCGGATGGCAGAAAGCTGTCACTGCAGCATTATCTATTGCCTAACTATCCGCGTTACATGAATAGAATTGACGAGCTTGGGAAACTGCAGCAAGAAAAGGAATTTGATATAATTATAATTGGCGGTGGCGCTACAGGGCTTGGATGTGCTGTTGATGCGGCTTCCAGGGGCTATAAAACCCTGCTGCTTGAAAAGTATGATTTTTCGAAAGGGACCTCCAGCCGGTCCACAAAATTGGTGCACGGAGGGGTGCGCTACCTGGCCCAGGGAAATGTACACCTGGTAAGAGAAGCCTTATTGGAGCGCGGAAGGCTCTTACGCAATGCCCCTCATGTTTGCCATTCCTTATCCTTTGTGGTTCCGGCTTATAAATGGTGGCAGAAATGGTATTACGGGTTTGGGTTATGGATGTATGAATTCCTTTCGGGTAAACTAAGCCTGGGAAAAACCCGCCTGCTGTCGAAACGTAAGGCATTGGAAGACCTTCCTGACTTATCCCCGGACCATCTCACAGGAGGGGTATTCTATTATGATGGACAATTTGACGATAGCCGGCTGGCCATAAATCTCGCCCAAACTGCTGTTGAACAGGGTGCCGTAGTCCTTAACTATATTGGTGTAACCGGATTTATTAAAGAAGGGGATGTCATTTCAGGGGTCAGAGCGAAAGATGAACTGAATGGAATGGAGTTTACAATCAAAGCAAAAGTAGTTGTCAACGCGACAGGTGTTTTTGCAGATGCCTTACTGCAACTGGCCGAAGGGCATTCCGAACAGACTATTTCACCATCACAGGGAATCCACCTGGTAGTTGAAAAGCATTTTTTCGGTGGGAGTGCCGGCATGATGATCCCCAAAACGGATGATGGCCGGGTACTGTTTGCCATTCCCTGGCACGATAAACTGGTAATAGGCACAACAGATACAGCGGTTCAAAATATTACAGCTGAGCCCAAACCCCTGCAAGAAGAGGTGGATTTCATCATCCGGCATTTTAACCGTTACACGGCCTCTGAAATTGATTACTCCGACGTTAAAAGCGTATTTGTAGGTTTACGGCCGCTGGCAAAGCAGGGTGCCGGAACGAAGACCTCGGTCATGCCCAGGGATCATGTTATAAAAGTGCTGCCGTCGGGACTGGTTCATATCACAGGGGGAAAATGGACCACCTATCGTAATATGGCCGAAAAAACCATTGATAAAGCAATACAAACTGCCGGATCAGCCTATATACCCTGTAAAACAAAAGACTTGAAAATTCATGGTTGGATGGAAAATGGAACCAACGGCCCTCTCGCGGTTTATGGTGCGGATGCTGAATTCATAAAACAAATGATCAGGGAAGACGGCTCTTTAGCTGAAAAAATTCATCCATCCTATCCCTATACCAAAGCGGAAGTAAAATGGTGTATTGTAAACGAGATGGCCATCACCCCCGAAGATATACTGGCGCGCCGGCTGCGATTGCTCTTTCTCGATGCACAGGCAGCCATGGATGCTGCACCTGTGGTAGCCCGTATGTTATCCAGCCTGACTTTTCAAAGTGCCGAATGGGAGCATGAACAGATCATGGCTTTCAACGAACTGGCAAAAGCTTATTTAATTCACTTCTGAGAGTAAACACTTCTCTTACTGCATGGCCTCTTTGAGCCTGTAACCGGATCCGGGCATGGTATAAGCCAGGAAGGCGACATACCCGCCGGGTATACTATTCATGGCAGGGTGCAGGTTTGATTTGCGTTGGAACTAAGGTGATCCCGTGTTTTACAACCGAAAAGCAGTGATTATTTCACTACCACTTCGTCAAGAAACACCCATGAAAGTCCGCCGGCCGAGGGATGCCATGAGGGCAGCCTTTGGGTGCCGGTAATATAGTAACGTATGTACCTGCGGTTTTTAAACTCGCCGGTAAAAACGTAAGTCCTTGTTACTTCTTCCTTTTGCTGGGAACCTGCAACTTCCATACTGCCGGCAGCATCCCAGGTAATACCGTCGGCCGAAACCATGCAGCTTACCCGTGCCGGATGCAGTATCCAGCTTTTAGGATCCCACAACGAGCCCAGGCTGATGGAATGAAACGTCCGGCTTTCGCCCAAATCGAGAGTGAATTGAAAATCCATCCCTTCCCAGCCCAGCCAGTGAACCTTATAGTCGTTAGCCCCCTGCACACCGTTGGTTATTACGGCCATGTCGCCACCACTGTATTTCGGATTGGGTGCGGGCGATGCAACAGCTTTTTTGCGGAATGCCAGGTTATCCTCAACCTGAACGTCGATAAACCGGAGGGTTGAGGCGTAATAGCTGTCAACAGTTAATCCCGATTCATTCAGGTATTTAACTTCATTGTTTTTGGCAGTGAGGTTGAAATCCTCGAGTATAGCTTTCATTTCCGGCTTCAGTACAAATTTTCCTCCTGTTTCGGTGTACCAGCCCCTGGTACCGAACATATCGTTTTTCCCGATTTCCATAACGGCAAATTCCAGAGGCAGCCGGCTAATTTTTACTCGCTGAACAACCTCAGGCCGGCTGGCCACGGCAGTTTCAGCCTGGTCGAACAATGTATTGTATAAAAGAATGTTTTCAGCCGACAAAAATGATTTTTCATGATGCACAGGCGAACCGTAAATATCGAGCCATTCGCCTGATTTAATAAGTTCCGATTCAAGTCTGTCGATATACCGGCGGATAAAAGGGGCGGCCTCCGCATAATAACCTTCCAGGAATACAGTCTTCACCGAATCGATGTTCACGTCCGGATTCCAGAGCAGGCGGGCCAGCATATATGCCTTGAGCTCCGCCATTTCGTTGCCTTTCATGGTATTGGTCTGCTGGAAATGCTGGTATGCCCCCATGCGGGTCAGGAACTGAATATTGGGTTGCAGTATGTGCAGGTTGGGGAAGGGCGACACAGAGTTGGCAAAGTCGACGGTGTAATCCCAGAGGTAGATGTTGCGGGTTAGTTTTCCCCAGTCGGAAATATCTCTGACAAATGAGCGGCTGCCCGAATCACTTTCAATGCTTTTGCTCCGGTTCAGTTCTATGGTGCAAAGCATTATCTGTACATTGTCAGCCGGTTTGGTTTTCATGGGTGCCGAACGCGAAAACTGGTAGGCGAGGGTCGAAATGGTTTTATCCGGGAAATGAGCTGCCACCTGGTTTACAAAACGGATCAGCGGCCCCGAGGGCGCACCTTCTTCGGCAATTACAGCCTTGCATTTCTCACACTGGCAATAGGAGAAATTGTCGTTCTGGCTCACCGACCAGATCGTCTTTTCCGGCTGCAGGGCCATTTCGGCTACCAGTTTATCAATGACCAGTTTCAGCACTTCAGGATTCGACATGCATAACTGATCAATGATACGTTTGCCGTTCATAAAGGCAAAATACTCGGGATGCGGACCAAAATAGGTCGCCCATGGAATCAGCCTGTTGAAAGTATGCACATAATAACCATCGGCAAACACTTCGTTGATGTTGTCGAGCCTCATCCATTCCTTGTAAGCGGCATACTGGTTAAATTGCCCGTGTACAATCCGGAGTGAGTTCCTTGGCTTATCGGAATAGTTCAGGGCGGGTAACACTATGTTTTTAGTCTGTGGAACATATTCTGCCTCAGGAGCATAAATGCGGCATCCAAATTTTTTTTCAAGCAGATCGATAACACCATACAAGGTTCCTTTGTGGCTGCCGCCTACGATGAACAGCTTTTTATTTTCGGTGAAGCTGTGGAATTCATCCGCTTCCAAAGCTGATTTCAGCCTTGCTGATTCAGCCAGGGCAATCCTGTTGGTAAAACCTATGGAAATTTCAGTTTTGATGGGTCTGGCCTGGTCGGTCGCTATGGGGAGTTTTAAACCGGATTTCTTTACCACATATTGCTGCAGCAATTCCGCCGCCTTTTGTTCTATAGTGGTGGCCTTCGCAGAAACAACTATCACATAGTCCGACTTTCCGTTCACGGTGATTTTTAGCTGTTTCCTTTTTGCCGATACCGGGTTCAACAGGAAACAAACTGCCATCAGTACTATTATCAGGCGGACGCTTTTCATAACATTGTTATTAGAAGTAGACTTTTTACCAAAAAGTGTAACGGGGGGCATCTTAAAAGCAAATCAAGGAAGAGAATCGGGTAATTCTATTCCACTACCAGTTCGTCCGCAAAAATCCAGCATGGCTGACCTTTATATTCATGCCATTCGGGGAGTTTTCCCGGGCTGATGGCCCTGACCTTGATGTACCGCACCAACGTTTCAGGAAATTGACTTCCGGCAGCTTTAACTTCTCTCTTGCTGTCGCGACCCGCCTCGAATAAAGTGGGCTCCAGTTCTTTCCATAGCTTTCCATCCACCGAAATCATAAAAATGACTTCCGAGGGGAAAAGCACCCAGTCGGCAGGATTCTGCACAAAGTTCAGCTTCACCGAACTTATTTTTGTTGGCTGCAGCAAATCGACCATAATCGACATATCGGTGCCTTCATAGCCCTGCCAGCCTGATTTATAGGAAGCCGTGCCGCTTAATCCATCGGTCATGGTCTGGTCGCCGGTGCCGGGATATTTGAATGAATAAGGCTTGAGGATGGTAACCGGTTTGCCGGAGGCTTTATTTACCGATATATCGCGCTGGGTTATACTTCCGGCCATCAGCCCGTTTTTGAAAAGGGCGGCTTTTGTTACAGTTGATTTTGGCACTTCGAAAGGTGAAGTATAAAGAGCAGACGTTGCGCCGGGGTCGCTGCCGTCGAGGGTATACCTGATCTCCGTTCCTTTGGTTTCGCTGCTTAAAACCACCAGGTTGCGGTTCTGGTCACGCTGCGTGGTAAGGTCGACCGTAAAGGAACCTTTGCTGTACTTCACACTCATCATGTCCAGCCGGGGAAACTGGTTATCCATGCGGTTGAGAAAGTCGTCCCAGTTGCGCCGGTCCTGCTGCGACCATGCCACCTCTGCCAGGGCGATTGCCCTCGGGAACGCCTTCAGCTCAACGGCTTCCGGCGTTTTTACGTATTCGGTCCATACATTCCCCTGAACACCAATGATATGTTTTGCCTGTTCGGGCGTAAGTACAGGAGGCACAGGGTTGTAGGAATAAACTGTTTTGAGGGTCACTTTGCCTCCATTGGCATCGGGTTCGCTTGCAGGATCGCCCTGGAAGTAATCGAAATAGCAATAATCAACGGGCGTCATAATGGCATCGTGTCCCTGCAGGGCAGCATCAATACCTGCCTGTACGCTGCGCCAGGCCATAACGGTTGCTTCGGGAGCCAGGCCGCCTTCGAGTATTTCGTCCCAGCCTATAAGCCGTCGGTTTTTTGACAACAGGAATTTTTCTATCCGCTTAATAAAGTAACTTTGGAGTTCAGCCTCATCTTTCAGTCCTTCGGTCCTGATCCTTGCCTGGCATTTCGGACACTTTTCCCATCTCGGTTTCGGAGCTTCGTCGCCGCCTATATGAATATAGGCCGATGGGAAAATAGCCATGATTTCGGTGAGTACATCCTGTAAGAACAGGAAAACGGAATCGTTGCCTGCACAGTAAATATCGTCGGCAACGCCCCATTTGGTCCGTACTTCGAAAGGTCCGCCGGTACACGAAAGCCATGGATAGGCCGTTAAGGCCGCAACCGAATGCCCCGGCATTTCAATTTCAGGAATTACAGTGATATATTTTGAGGCCGCATAGGCAACCACTTCGCGTGCCTCAGCCTGGGTGTAAAACCCGGAATAGGGAATACTGTCAATTTCACTGGTTTTTCCTACCTGCGTTCCTTTCCTGATGGATCCTACCTGGGTAAGCCCGGGATATTTTTTAATTTCAATCCTCCATCCCTGGTCTTCGGTTAAATGCCAGTGGAAGGTGTTTATTTTATACATGGCCATCAGGTCGATGTATTTTTTAATGAACTCCACGGGAAACATATGCCTGCCTACATCCAGGTGCAGGCCCCTGTACCCGAAACGGGGCATGTCTTTTATACTTACTACCGGCAGGGAGTATAAGGCCTGCCCCGATTGCTGAGCAGGGTTTGTCAGGGGAAATAGCTGCAGCAAACTCTGAAATCCGTAAAAGGCTCCGTTGGCAGCCATGGAACGGATAAAAACAGAGCTTTTCGTAACATCCAGCGTATAACCTTCGTTTCCCAACTCAGGAGCCGCAGATTCAAAGGTAAAGACTATGGCATTATTAACTTTCATGCCTCGTTTGTACACCTCAACGGGAGGCGGAACAACTCCGGTAAAGTTAATCCTGCGGAGCATCAAAAGCGCTATTTCACGCAACTCCTTATTGTCAGCATCTACCAGTACACGGGTATTTTTCTGAATGATGAACAGCCCTTTACCCTCGATTACCTGCATAGGTACCGGAACAATATTCACTGAACCCGCAAACAGTTTTGTATAAACTACGAACATGCTAAGGATGAATAAAATCAGTTTGCCTTGAAATTTCATAAAATAGGTTTTGTGCTTATTAGCTGGATGGGATGAAATGAGTTGCAACTCAGTAATCGTACAATTCGAATCACAGTAGACTGAAGTGTCGGAATCTGGCTGCAACTTCGGTTTGCAGGGTATACGGCCTGGACGGGTTTCTAGTCCCTGTATTTCTCGACCGACTGCTTAACGATGGCCTGCATCTTTTCGGCTTCTCTTTCCATGGCTTCTATCAGCCGGAACTGAACCTTAGCCCTGTCGAGATTGTGTTCAGGATAGGAAGTGCGGAAATACGGGTCGCCATCAATAAAATCGGTGAGGAACCTGAGCCCGATAATGAAAGTCATAAACCTGGCCGAGAAAGCCAGGTTGTCAATTTCAACCTCAGTAAGGGTATGAAGAGTGCTTTTGATAAAACCGGCCGTGTAAGCCTCATAAATAGGCAGGTTAATGTCCACCTTCGAAAGGTCTTTCTCATCTTCGAGTGCCGTATTGGCGCCTGTGCGTATGGCATCGCCAAAATCGAACAGTATACTGCCCGGCATTACCGTGTCGAGGTCGACAATGCACATGGCATGTTCGCCGGCGTCGAATAATATATTGTTGAACTTGGTGTCGTTATGCGTGATGCGTTTCGGCAGGCTGCCCGCTTTTATCAGGGCCGGAATGTTGAGCATCTGCCCGGTCCTCCTCCTGATAAATTCAATCTCGTCCGGTATAACTTTAACCCGGTCAACATGGTCAGCTTTCAGTGATTTTTCGAAAGTATCAAGGCGCTTTTCCATATTGTGGAAATCGGGTATGATTTCCATCAGCCTGTCGGCCGGCAGATCAGCCAGCAGCGACATAAAGATTCCGAAGGCTTTCCCACCTTCATAGGCAATATTGGTATTTTCAACAAAGTCGTACCCGTGCATATGGTCAATATACCTATACAGCCGCCAATACTGCCCCTGTTCATCGAGGTAATATTTCCGGCCATCGGTACAGGGAATGATTTCCAGCACTTTAAAATCCAGTTCCGGGTTTTCGGCCAGTTTTTCAGCCAGGTGACCCGTAACAGTGCCTATATTGTTCATCAGTCCATTTACGTCCTTGAAAATATAGTTGTTGATCCACTGCAGGAAATAGCCCGGATGATCAGCTGATGTGGTTTTGATCAGGTAAGAATCATTGATATGCCCGGTGTTATTTTTTTCGGAATCCAGAAATTCCCCTTCAATGCTGAAATGTGAAATAATTTCTTTGATATTGCGTTCCATTTTATTCATTCCAGAGTTGAGCAGGATATATCCCTGCTTTTATAAGTTGAGCTAGTTTTTCGATTACCAGAGGCTTGTCCTCTTTGTAGGTAACTCCAAACCATTTTGCATCGCTTCGGAGCACTTTTACGCTGGCTTCGGAACGGTTAATCAGGTTGTCGATGGCCGAAGGGATATAGAATTCAGCCTTCAGCGAATCGCTGTTTGCTTTTACAAATTCAGTGAACAGCAGTTCCGTCTGTTTAAAATATTCGGGGGTAAATCCCCAGAAGTTCATCGAAACCAGGGTTTCCGGTTCCAGGAAGGCAACAGTGCCGTCGGCATCCTGGTAGGCTATACCTCCGTTCACATACTGTATGTTGGTGCGTTCGGTAACCGACACCAGGAATCCGTTCTCGTCGGCCATGCAAACCCCTCGCGAAACAGTGCCATGGTCCGACATGGTGTTGCCAACCTGGTATCCAACCAGTGAATACTGGGTTTGCTGGCTTTCGGTTAACGAACCCAGGTAATCCGCCATGGTTTTAAATGCACCTGCACCGTAAAAGTCGTCCCCGTTAATCACGGCAAAAGGCTCGAGGATAATGTCGCTGGCCATGAGTATGGCGTGAGCCGTTCCCCAGGGTTTGGTGCGTTCGGCTGAGATGGCTAAACCTGCCGGTACCCGGTCAATTTCCTGGAAGACATACTCTACCGGGATATGAGGTTGAAGCTTGCTGATGAAAATATCCTTGAAATCCTGTTCGAAGCTCTTGCGGATAATAAAAACTACCTTCCCGAACCCGGCCCTGATAGCGTCGTAAATGGAGTAATCAATAATGGTTTCGCCCGAGGGGCCTACAGGGTCAATCTGTTTCAGGCTGCCATAACGGCTGCCCATGCCGGCTGCCAATACAAGTAATGTTGGTTTCATATTTTTACAGAATTTCTTTGCTTGATTTCATTTTGTGTCCGATGGTAGCGTAATAAATGATAAAGAGATAGATGGGTACCATGATCCATAAGGATTGTTGAAATCCTATCGATTGGCCGAGTTTGGCATAGGTAGGTGGTATAATTGCCCCCCCCGCAATACCCATGATAAGCAATGCCGAACCTATCTTGGTATATTTTCCCAGGTTGTTGAGTGCCAGCGGCCAGATGGCCGGCCACATCAGAGCGTTGGCCCACCCCAGTAAGGTAACAAAAAATACCGCATTTGGAAGCATGGGTATTTCGAAACCCGGGAGGTTGTTCAGCCATCCGAACAAGGTGGAAAAAAGCTGAGTATCGCTCGTTGATGAATTGGCAGCACCCAGTGCAAACAAGGCTCCCAGAAAAGCCGAAATCACCAGGGCTTTCGACTGGCTGATCACTTTGGGAATCAGAATAATACCCAGGATATATCCGAATACCATAAAGGCCATGGTGAAGGCGGTCAGTTTCGGGGCATAGGCCAGGTGCAGCGACCTTCCGAACTGGGTAAGACTGTCACCTGCCATAACTTCAACTCCTACATAAACAAACAAAGTAATGATACCCAGCAGCAGGTGACGGATTTTAAGCGCATCCGGTATCTGTTTCACAAATCCCTTCAGTGTTTCATGATCGTCTGCTTCTATGTCAATTTCATCAGGCAGGGATGAGAACTTAACCAGTACGGCAAAAAGTGCCAGCAGGAGGGCCATGGCCAGGTAAGGCCCTACAATTCTCGAAGCCAGGCCGTTAAGCAGAACTTCTTTCTGATCGAAGGTGAGCTGTGCCAGGTTGCTTTCGCTGAATTTTTCCATCCCGTGCAGGATTAAGGCCGTGAGAACCAGGGGACTGAAAACACCGGCCATCTTATTGCATATGCCCATGATGGCCATGCGCTTGGCCGCACTTTCGCGGGGACCGATAATGGTAATAAATGGATTGGTAGCCGTTTGAAGCAGGGCTAAGCCGGTTCCCAACACGAATAAGCCGGCCAGGAAAACGCCGAACTGACGGGAATAGGCGGCAGGAATAAAAATTAAGGCCCCCAGTGCCATGATCAGCAAACCGACAAAAACCCCGTTTTTATAGCCTATCTTTTTTAGTACAAAAGAGGAAGGTAAAGCCATCACAAAATAGGCGATGTAAAACGCAAGTGTCACCAGGCTGGCCTGGAAAGGCGTAAGCTCACATGCAGTTTGTAAAAACGGCATGAGCGAGCCGTTAAGCCAGGTTACGAAACCGAAAATAAAAAACAACGCCCCGATGATGGAAAGCGACATGATGTAATTTTTACGGTCTACAGCCGTTGTTGTTGTGTTCATAGTCTGTTTTGTTTTTTGTGTTTAATTTCTTGAATTTCAATGCTATATGGTTGGAAATGCTTTAAAACGGACGTTCCTGTCTATCAGGGCTAAGTGTGCTTCATCTTCAACTGCTTAATTTACTCTACTTCATACCTCACAAAAACCTCTATAGCCTCGTATTCAGCCATTCCGAGTTTGTCGTACAGGCGGGCAGTATTTTTATTCCTTTCTTCGGCACGCTGCCAGAACTCACGCTTGTCGGCACCCATAAACATGGCGCCATCCTTTTGCGACTGATGCCTGAAAATCGCATTCCGCTTGATCACCACTTCTTCGGGACTAAGCGGAACGGCCATATCCACCATTTCGATTTCCCATTCCTGCCAGGCTCCGCGATAAAGCCATACGCGGCAATCTTTCATCCATTCCTCTTCTTTCATGCGTTCGAGGGCTTCGATGATGATATCGATACACACCCTGTGCGTACCGTGCGGATCGCTCAGGTCGCCGGCGGCATAAATCTGGTGTGGTTGTAGCTTTCGCAGGAAATCCATGGTGATTTGTATATCAGCCTCACCGGCAGGCGCTTTTTTTACGGTGCCGGTTTCATAAAACGGAAGATCCAGGAAGTGAACATTTTTTTCAGGCAGTCCAATATACCGGCAGGAAGCCGTTGCCTCACCCCGCCTGATCGAAGCTTTTACCAAAAGCAATTCGGCAGGCTCTATGCTGTCCTTTTTCTTGTTCCTGTAAAAATCAGTGGACTCATTATACAGGAACTCGGCTTTAGGCTCAACAATGCCGTAAATCTTTTCATAGTTTCGCACAAAGTCAAGGTAACGTATGGCATCATCGTCGCTCACGGCTATGCTTCCCGAGGTCTGATAAGCCACATGCACATCATGTCCGTGTTCCACCAGGCGGGCAAAAGTGCCGCCCATCGAAATCACATCATCATCCGGATGCGGGCTGAAGAGCGCCACCCTTTTGGGAAAGGGCAGGGCCCGCTCAGGCCGGGTGGTATCGTCAACATTGGGTTTTCCACCGGGCCAGCCTGTGATGGTATGCTGAAGATCATTAAATACCTTAATGTTAATTTTGCTGAAAACGGCATGGCTCGAGATGAGGTCCGACAGACCATAATCGTTATAATCCCTCTCGGTGAGTTTCAGCAGGGGTTTTCCGGTTTGCGTACAAAGCCAGAGAACTGCCTTGCGGATCATACTGTTCGTCCATTCGCAGGGGCCCACTCGCCAGGGCGACTTATAGCGCGTCAGCTGGGCGGCGGCAGGGGAATCCACAATAAAAGTGGTATTGGGATGGTTCTGAAGATAGGTGGATGGAATCACATCCGTAACCGGGCCTTCCACTGCTTTGGCAAGTATTTCGGCTTTCCCTTCCCCCCAGGCCATCAGGTATATTTCTTTGGCCGCCAATATAGTTCCAACACCCATGGTAATGGCAAAATGCGGTACATGTTCTTCCCCGTTAAACGTATCGGCGGCATCGTTGCGCGTCAGCCTGTCGAGCGTAACCAGCCGGGTTTTCGAATTATAAGCCGATCCGGGTTCGTTGAAGCCTATGTGTCCCGTGCGCCCTATGCCCAACAGTTGAATATCTATTCCCCCGGCTTCGGCTATTTTTTTTTCGTAATCGCGGCAAAAAACTGCCACATCGTCTTTTTCAATGCTGCCTGAAGGGATATGAATATTTTGAGATTGTATGTCAATATGCTTGAAAAGCCTGTCCCACATGAAATGATTATAACTCTGCTGGTGATCGTGCTCAAGCGGATAATATTCGTCAAGGTTAAAAGTGATAACATTCGAAAAGCTCAGCCCTTCCTCTTTATGCCAGCGGATCAGTTCATTGTACACCTTAAGCGGCGTGGATCCGGTTGCCAGGCCGAGTATCACATTCTGCCCCGACAGTTGGCGCTCTTTGATCAGTGACACAATTTTTTCGGCCACCGCAAGGGATCCTGCTGCAGCGGAAGGAAAAACCCTGACCGGGATTTTTTCGAAACGGGCCACAAATGCATCATCATTCAGCATCGAACTATTCGTTGCCGATGTAAATCCTTTAATGTCAGCTAATTTCATGATTTATATGATTTACTTTTTAACAACAATAAGGTTTCTCCATAATTTTTCGGGGTTTTCCTTAGCTACCAGGTAAGGCCTTATACGATACTGCCAGGTATAATCCCTGGCGGGAATCAGGTATTTCTCCATAGGCCACGACCCCCAGCTGTCGTTCCCGCCTACCCCGCATTGCATATAATCGAGGTTCAGGTCGGTAAATGCCTGTTCCGTAAGCAGGCTGCCGTGTTTACCGGTATGTTCAAATCCTTTCATATCATCGTAAGTATAAGGCAGAGCGCTAAAACCCAGGTTGGGTGTGCCTTCGAAATATATTCCAACCGTTTTCCCGTCACTCACCGCAACCCATTTTACATCCGTACGGTAGCCATTCTCCTGTGGACGTACGTAGGGAACATACATTCCGCCGGTGGTTGAATGGTATGTCCCAACAAAGGCTGCTGTTTTGCGGTCCTGGTAATTCTCAAAAGGTCCGCGCCCAAACCAGTCCACCTGCCTGAGCGATCCGGTTAACTTCATATTCATTCCCAGTCGGGGAATCCAGGGAAGGTTTTCGCCTGCCTTTAAACTGTTTTCAACCAGAATATCCCCTCTACCGGTAAATGTATAAGTGGAAACAAGTTCACTCCTGGCATCGGTAAATCCAAAACTGACGATAATCCTGATGGCCTTTTCGTCTGTTTTATCCAGCACAACCGATTGTACCAGCCGCTTTTCGCTGGCATCGTACCAGGGTTTGCACATCCCGAACATTTTATTTCCCACGTCATTATCAAGAGGTGCCCTCCTGAAATTGGGCAGGGGTCCCTGTTCCATGAGTTGGTGGCCTTCGTATGTGAACGACGAAATAGTGCCGCTGGTTTTGCTGAAGATCACACTAAACGCTTTACCGTTCACGCTGATGTCTTTCCCCGATTCCGTTGCAGAAAGTGAAGGAAAAACGGATGCATCCGATTCAGCACGAGCAATGGTGAAAGGCAGATCAAACTGTTCCGATGCCAGTATATGCCCTTTCCCGAGTAAGGGCCGCTCATCGGTGGTGAGCAGGTAAACATTCAGGTAATAAATCCTGCCTGGTTTGGACGTTGTTGCTTTCCATGAAAAAGTGTAATCACGCGAATTTCCTGGATACATGCCGGCAGTTGAGCCTTTGCCCGACGAGATTTTGACGCCGTTTTCAGTTATTTCCCATAGTAATTCCGTGTTTTTCAGGTCGGTAAATGCGTATTTGTTGGTCATGCGGAAACTCAGTTTCTTCAGATCAACAGCCGTGAATTTTACATACTGGTACACTTTTTTAACTTCCGATAGTCCCGGATGCGGTGTGCGATCGGCAAATACGAGGCCGTTGCAGTTGAAATTCCCATCGCTGGGAACATCCTTCGGACCGAAATCGCCACCAAAAGCCCAGTATTTACGACCTGTTGAATCAAATTTCTGCAGCCCCTGGTCGACCCAATCCCATATAAAGCCTCCCTGGAGTTGCTCATGACTTTCGATGGCTTCCCAGTAATCAATCAGGTTGCCGGTGCTGTTGCCCATGGCATGTGCATATTCACATTGAATTAGCGGGCGTTCCTGTTTCTTTGAAGCATATTTCAACAGTCCCTCCACGCTTTCGTACATGGGGCAATAGATATCGGTATTCCATTCCATCCCGGCGCGTTCGTACTGCACCGGCCTGCTGCTGTCACGGGTTTTTATCCATTTATAGGTGGCCTGGAAGTTGCAGCCGTTCCCGGCTTCGTTGCCCAGCGACCAGATGATGACCGAAGGATGGTTCTTATCACGCTCCAGCATCCTGCGTGTACGGTCGATATGTGCATTTTTCCAGAGCGGGTTATTTCCCAGGGTCCGGCCGGCATCGTAACCCATGCCGTGCGATTCGATATTGGCCTCATCAATCACATATAACCCATATTCGTCGCATAACTCATACCAGTACGGATCATCCGGGTAATGACAGGTCCGCACGGCATTGATGTTATTCTGCTTCATCATTTTTACATCCAGCAGCATCATTTCCCGCGAAATAACATGTCCTTTAATGGGGTCATGCTCGTGGCGGTTGACACCTTTCAGTTTGACTGCTACTCCGTTAATAAGCAGCAGCCCGTTTTTTATTTCGCTGCTACGGAAGCCGATGCGGTTACTCAGGCTCTCGGTGCAATTTCCGTCCTCATCCAGCAATGTAATGGTCAGTATGTATAAATCAGGAGTTTCGGCTGTCCATTTCTTTACCAGTGGAATGGATTTTTCGAAATGCAGGCTGTCCTTTCCCACAGCCTGATCCAGTGTAAGGGTTTCACTGAAAACCGGTTTTCCGGTATTGTTTTTTTCGTACAGATTGATCCTAAGTTTATGGCTTTCTGCATCCTGGGCCGATAATTTATTAAAGAGAATATCGGTTTCGAGTTTTCCCCGGGTATAATTATCCGAAAGATTGCCTCTGGTAAAGAAATCTCTCATATAGGTCTGTGGCATGGCATACAGAAATACATCGCGGTTAATGCCGCTCATTCGCCACATATCCTGGCATTCGAGGTAAGAACCGTCGTTCCAGCGAAAAACCTCCAGGGCCAGGGTGTTGCTTCCTGCTTTGAGATAGGGTGTGAGGTCAAATTCGGCCGGGGTTTTCGAATCCTTGCTGAAACCTGTATAATGTCCGTTAATCCAGATATAGAAAAAGGATTTCACTGCACCAAAATGAATAAATACCCGTTTATTCCTGAAACTTTCGGGAATGGTTATCTCGGTACGATAGGTGCCTACCGGATTGTATTCAGCGGGAACATGAGGCGGGTATGGATTGTCGGGGCTGAATTCGTAGGAACTGTTTGTATAAATAGGGTAGGAGTATCCCTGTACCTCCCAGGTCGAAGGAACGTCAATCAGGGCCCATGCGGATGCATCGTACCCGGGCTGAAAAAAACCTTCCGGAACACCGCTGTAATTGTCTGACAGTTTGAACTGCCATTTCCCGTTCAGCAGGCTATAAAATGCCGATTCCGCCGGAATATTTTTAACCGCCTTTAATTCCGAATCATAGGGGACATAAGTTACATGAGGCTTAAGGGTATTAAAAGAGGTTAGTGCAGGATTTTCCCAATCCGGAACTGAAATTTGCTGGGCTACCAGCATGCTTGTACCGCAGCAGCTGAGCAGCAGCATGATAAAGCCTGCTACCGCAATTGTTTTCATATAATGCCGTTTTACCATGTGAGTAAACTTAATAAAATTGATCTCAGGAAGTAAAGGTTTGTGCTGTTAAACGCAAATGCTTTGGTATATATATAAGGTATACCAAAGCAGTTGAGACGTATTGTTGATTTATGCTTTATTCTTTTTGAAAAACCTTGTTCATTACCAGTGCAACCGTTCCCATCAGGCCTGCATTCTGCCCAAGGCTGGAGGTGATGATCTGTGCATCGCGGCGGATCTTGGCGATGGTGAATTTATTGAGATTCTGTTGTATAGGGTCTACAATATAATTCTCAGCCCTGGTAAGTTCGCCGCCAATAATGATGAGTTCGGGGTTGAAAAGATGAATCAGAACCGCAATTCCACGGCCCAGATGCTCGCCAATATTTGCAAGCAGGCCTATGGCAAACTGATCGCCATGCTGGGCGGCCATCAACACCGTTTCAATAGTTATCTTGTTCAGGTCGCCACTCACCATGGTACGTATTACCGTAGTGGCACCATCGCCTATTTCCTTGCGTGCCCTCTTTATCATGGTTGTGCCCGAAGCCAGTGTTTCGAGACAGCCGATTTTGCCGCAATAACAAAGCTGCCCGTCGGGGTCCACCTGAATATGTCCGAATTCGCCCGAGAAACCTGAATTCCCTTTATATAACTTTCCGTTGAGTATCATGCCCAGACCGATCCCGGAACCAATATTCAGACACAGTACGTTCTGCTTGCCCTGTGCCATTCCAAAAGCCTGTTCGCCAAGCGCCATCACTTTGGTATCGTTTTCAACAAATACCGGGTAATCAAAGATGTTCTCAAACTGTATGGTAGCTGGCTTTTCGTCCTGCAGGTAGCTGTAACTGATACCCGTATGCAGGTCAATCAAACCTGGCAGCGCAATGCCAATGCCCATCAGTTTTGTTTTATCTATTCCTGATTCGGCTATAAAATCATTAACCGCATCTTTCAGGCTTTTTAAAAAATCTTTCGAAACTTCAAGCCCTTCATCAATCACTTTTATGTCGACAACCGGTTGGTTGCTGAAATTGAACAAACCCAAACGAATATGATACCTGCTGATATCCACTCCAAGTACATAGCGTGCCGGAGGATTAAGCCCATACAGGTTGGGACGACGGCCCCCGCTCGAAGTCCCTATGCCTTCTTCGGCCAGAAACTCACTCACGATCAACTCATCAATAGCCCGGGTAATGGTCGGGGTACTCATATGGATGATCTTGCTTAGTTCCGGTATAGATTTACATCCATTTTGATATAATTCTTTTAATATCAATAATTTAAGGCTATTTTTCTTGGATCCGTTAGTTCTTGGATCCCCGGCAGTATTGCCAAATAGCATGCTTTTCTTCATAATTTGTAGCTTAGTCTTTATTCTGTATAATACTAAATGTCTTTCGGTGCCTGACTTATAGTAAGAGGGTGTAAATTTACAACAATCATTAATAATATTATACTACATAGTGAAAAAAATTACTAAGATTGGAAAGAAATTTATTTAATTGCGACATCAGTACATAAAAACCAGTGTAAGTTGCAATGAAACAATTATATAGCAAACACTTTGAAAGAAAAATCTTCTGCACACAAAATTTGGGAAGCTGAAATCGGATCCGGTCTCAAAACCTAAAAGGCTGGTTTAATCCATTGCGGTCTCGAAAGCAATACTAAAATAAGTGGTTCAACATTCCGATAAATCCTAAATTATTGGTTTTTAAAACAAATCTTTCAAAAAAGTATTTGCTTGTGGATATCAATCGGCATTTTTTTCTTTAACTTTAGGCCGCCATTGATAAACAGGACTCCTTGTTCCTGTTAAAGCGAAATAATACATTTCGCATTAGAATAGTTTAGGCGTTGAAAATCAGTCGTATACTAAAATCTGCTAATAAAAAACTTATTTTAATCTAAATTAATTTACCATAGTGTTAAAAGTTAATAAAATATTTTAGTAGTTTAGCCTTTTCAATTAAAATCTTTTTTAATGATCAATTAGTATTAACCAACCTCAAGTCAAACCTCAAACAAAAGTGCGTATGAAAAAAGTGACACTCTTGATGGCGCTGATCCTGTTCTGCTCATGGCAGTTCGTGTTCGCCCAAAAAACCATCACCGGAACGGTAACTGATGCCAAAGACGGCTCTTCCATTCCCGGTGTAAACGTCGTGGTAAAAGGTACTACCACAGGTACAATAACCGATATTAACGGAGCGTATTCCTTAAAGCTGCCTGCTAACGCGCAGTCGCTGGCATTCTCCTTTCTCGGTTACGAAAGTAAAGAAGTTGCCATAGGCAACCAAACTATTGTCAATGTGAGTCTGACTGTTTCGGCCGAAGTGATTGAAGGCGTTGTAGTAACCGCCCTGGGAATTCGCCGCGAGAAGAAAGCACTGGGTTATTCAATGCAGGAACTTAAAGGCGAAGGAATGACCGAAACCCGCGATCCTAACGTGGTAAATGCACTCAACGGTAAAATTGCCGGTTTGCAGGTTCGCCAGGCTTCTACCGGTCCTTCGGGTTCGTCGCGAATGATTATCCGTGGTAACAACTCCATCGGTTTCAATAACCAGCCCCTGGTTGTCGTGGATGGTATTCCTATCAACAGTTCCACAGGCGGAACCGACGATTACTGGGGAAACCGTAATGTTGACCGGGGATCGGGAATTGCTGATATTTCGCCTGATGATATCGAAACCATCTCGGTGTTAAAAGGACCGGCTGCTTCCGCACTCTATGGTAGCCGCGCAGGTAACGGAGTTGTTATGATTACTACTAAAAAGGGTTCAGGTAAAAAAGGACTGGGCATTGCCTTCAATACCAATACCACTTTTGAAAATCCTATGGAAACACCTGAATTTCAGAATGTTTACGGGCAGGGTGTAAATGGTAAATTCGATAAAACCGCGGCAGGAAGCTGGGGCGGAAAAATGGACGGCTCAACGGTGGCGGCTCTCATGGGCGACAAAGCCTATTCCCCTTCCGGAAATGATCTCTATAAAAACTTCCTCCAATCCGGAATTACCAGTACCAACAGTCTGGAACTTTCAACCGGTAATGATAACGCAACCCTCCGCCTTGGCATCACACGCCTGGATAATAAAGGAGTTGTTCCCGACAGCAAATTCAACCGAACCTCTGTCGATATCCGTACCACCGGGAAATGGAATAAACTTTCGGCCGATGTTAAGCTTAACTACATCAACCAGACAACCGATAACCGCATAAAACTGGCCGGTGACCCGGATAATATCTTCCTGAATTACCTGGAGATGCCTCGCAGTGTGGCAATTAGCGATTATACCAAATACGAAGCCACCAACTACGCTTTTACCTTAAACGGCACACCTGCTTCATACATTGATAATTACGGCGGAATGTCACGCAGCCCGTACTGGGAAGCTTACCGCAATACCAATAACGACAAGAAGGACCGTGTTATCGGCTTTTTATCCATGAAATATGATTTCACAAGCTGGCTGAACCTGAGAGCCCGTTATGGTCTCGATCATACCAATGCCGTTTATCAGGACAGGCTCGCAACAGGAACCCCTTACTGGATGACCTTAGGGTATACCGGCGATTACAGGGTTACCCAGGAAAATACGAATGAGCAGAATGTCGATTTCCTCTTAATGGCACAAGGCAATCTTTTCGGGAAACTGAAAGGGGTGGCTTCGTTTGGTGGAAACCTCATGAATGCTAAATCCAACTGGATGCTAGCACAGGCTCAGGGCCTGGTGATTCCCGATTTCTATTCTGTTGCCAACGGTGCCAACCGCGAAACCGGCTACTCCATCACCGAAAAGGAGATACGGTCATGGTATGGTACCGCATCTCTTTCGTACGACAACTGGGCTTATCTCGATATTACCGGTCGTAACGACGAATCATCATCCCTGCCATCGGCTAACCGTTCCTATTTCTACCCTTCATTTGGGGGAAGTGTGATCGTCAGCCAGTTACTCGAAAATAAAGGTATAAAACTCGGTCCCGTAAGCTTCGCGAAAATCCGCGCTTCATGGGCTTCGGTGGGTAACGATATGAATGCCTATATGCTTCAGGACTACTACAATATTCAGTATGTTGCAGGTGTGCTGACGGCTAATCCGGATAATTACAAGACAAACCCCAACATGAAACCTGAAAACATCAAGTCGACTGAATTGGGTCTTGATTTGAGAATGTTCCAGAACCGCCTGGGGATCGACTTTACCTGGTATAAAAAGAATGCCTTCGACCAGATTCTGAAAGTGGCTGTTCCTCCTGCTACCGGATATCAGTATGAATTCATGAATGCCGGTAACGTTGAGAATAAAGGTGTTGAACTGGCTTTGAATGCAAGCATAGTTCAAAAGAAAAACCTGAACTGGGATATGGTGCTGAACTTCTCGAAGAACAACAATAAGATTATCAAACTCACTGATGATACCAAAGTTCAGATGCTCAGCGATGCATCGGTATCTTTCCTGAAAGTAGTTGCTGCCGAAGGTGGAAACTATGGCGATATGCTCGGTTATACCTATCAGCGCGATGCCAGCGGCAAAATCCTGGTGGACGACAACGGTGTTCCTTTGAAATCGGAAGAAATGACGAAGCTTGGCAACTACCAGCCGAGCTGGATGCTGGGATTTTCGAATAACTTCAAAATCTATGGCGTTGATGTGGCCTTTTTAATTGATATGCGTTATGGCGGTAAAGTATTTATGGGTTCCATGAAAGCAGGGGCTTCAGCCGGTACCCTGGCTATGACCCTCACCGGACGCGATACCCTCGGCACCTGGTCGGTTCCGAACTCTATCGTTAAATCAACCGGCGAAGCCAATACTATCAACGTTTCTTCGCAGGACTACTGGGCTGGTGTTAGCAGTATTACCGAAGCCTGGATGTATGATGCTACCAATGTGTGCTTCAGGGAACTCAGCGTGGGTTATACCTTGCCTGCTTCTTTCTCACACAAGGCCAAACTGTCATCGATCAAACTCAGCCTGGTAGGCCGTAATTTATTTATGATCTACAGCAAAACCAAGGGCTTTAATCCGGAAGCTACCTATTCAACCGGGAATGCCCAGGGAATCGAGTATGGCACTATGCCTCAGTTACGTAGCCTCGGATTTAACTTAAATCTTACCTTCTAACCTTAAACAGTTAAACACATGAAAACAAAAGCATATTTTCTCCTTCTTTTAATTTTTGGTCTGTTTTCCTGTTCCGATCTGGATAAGATGAACCGAGATCCGAACAGACCTACCGGCGATATGTATGATTTCAGCCGTTCGCAAATTTCAACTCTCCTCAGGGCTGGTTCCACCTACAATGGTGCCGATATGTACCAAAGGGTCAAGAACCTTCATATCGACCTGTACTCACAGATGCTGGATGAAGTTCCTTCGGGATGGACCAATACCCGTAATTATTTCTCCAACGACGGCTGGACTATCTCTTACTGGAATTCCGTACCAAGCTGGGTTTCATCCCTCAATACCATTATCAACCTGGGTACGAATGATCCCAACCGTGTAAATTCCGTAGCTCTTGCCCGTATATGGCGTGTGTATATCCAGAGCCAGGCCACCGACCTGTTCGGTGTAATGCCTTTCCCGAGTTATAAAACTATCGTGAATAACCCACCTTATGTTTCCGTACAGGATCAGTATAAGGAATTCTTTACCGAACTGGATGAAGCTCCTAAAACTTTTGATGCAAGCAAGGGTTTCCTCAACTCGAGTGAAGACATGATTTTTGGTGGTGACATCGTCAAATGGCAGAAATTTGCCAACTCACTCCGTTTACGCCTGGCTTTAAGGGTTTCGGAAGTTGATCCTGCCATGTGTACTACCCAGGCTACCGCCGCTATTACCGGTGGCGTTATGGAATCGGAAGCCGATGAAGCTAAATGTCCTCCTTCGAACAAAGGTTGGGGTAATGATTATAACTATACCCTGTTATTCTCCTGGGGCGAAACCCAGCATATGACGGCTACCTTCGAAAAACTGGTTTCAAATATTGGCGGCATTCCCTGGCCGGCTACAGTCACAGCCACTACAAAACCTGCTATGGTTGACCCCAGAGCTACTGTGATGTTCGATCCTTCTTCCGATGGACTCTGGAGAGGCGTTCCCGCCGGACTGCATCCCAACGATGTAAACCAGGAACCTAACAAGAGCACCGAAGTCGCTATACTGGGGGTGAAGATAGTCGGCCCCGACGGAGCCCGCAATCTGACCCGTAAATACGACCTGATGCTTTACGAAGAAATCTGTTTCCTCAAAGCCGAAGCTGCTCTCCGTAGCTTTGCCTCAGGCGATGCTAAAACGGAATACGAAAAAGGCGTAACCGCATCCTTTGCCCGCTGGGGTGTAGCAGGTGCCAGCACTTATCTGGCATCGAATGCTAAAAACCTGGCCGGAACCAGCGCTAACTTCTCCGATGTTGGCGGCGCCGGAAACACAGCGATCGAAAAGATCATTACTCAGAAATACATTTCCCTTTTCCCTGATGTTTCAATCGAAGCATGGAGTGATAAACGCAGGCTGAACCTGCCCCGCTTCGATGTACCTGTTTACCGCGATCCTGTGATCTGGGGTGGTGCACCAACAAGTATTACCGATCCACGCAGCTTTATGAAAAGGGTGAAAATTCCTGATACCGAAGCTGTCAACAATACAGTGGAATATAATAAAGGTGTGGCCCTTATGGGTGCCGGCGGCGACCGTACCAATACCAATCTTTGGTGGGATACCAATGCCAACTACTGCACTTCACCTAACTAATCAACCCGGTTAAACATTTGATGCTGTTGAAAAAAGCCAGGTACTCCTTAGAGTTTACCTGGCTTTTTTATGCATAGAACTAAGATATATCTGTTTGCCCGGGATGCTGTTTGAATAACGGCTTAATTGAATTCCGTAAAATTAAATTGTTCGCTTTAATAGGTATCACCCGTCTATCCACCTTTTGCCAGGGAGGACAATCGCTTATACTTTTTATCGAGAATGGTGATATGCAGGGTATTGCTGACGGAATAAATTTCTGTAACCAGGTCATCTCACAGTAAAATCCCTCTTAGCACGTCCTCCCCCTGATTTCAGGGGGAGACAGTGGGGGCACCAAAACACGACAATTAAACTTATCAGAAATAAATTTCTATAAAACGGTCTTCCTCTCAGTTTCAGGAGCAGTCCTCATGGATACAACTTTATCAATTTTATCCATGGCAGATTTATAACTTTGAGAGCATTTATCCGCAAATCTAAGTCCCGGATTCATCTGGAATATTTCGTCTAACGACCTGCTTTCCTTATTTTATCTACTTCTGCTCTGGCCGCATCACTAATTCCTTCCCCTATTTTATCAATCAGTATTTTATATCTGTCCTGTCCATAAAAATATTTCAGATTTTCGGAAGCCGCCGTGCGGATCTTGTAATTCCAATGTGTCAGACCCTCTACCATGTTTTTAAGAATATCTTCATCCAGGATGTTCAGCCGCTTCAAAGCATTGAAAGCGTTGATACGGGTTTCGAAATCATAACTCGCACCGGTATAGCTCTTCAGCTCAGCCAGGTTTTTCAGCTTGCCGTTGCCGATGGCAATTTCGAGCCATTTTATACGGATATTCTTACCTCTCCATCCCACCTCATCTTTGGTTATATTCAGGTAGATGGTGCTCCGTTCGGGAAATGTACTGCAGAGATTGGCCATGGCAAGTTCCACATTCAGATACGACGAATCGCTGAGCAACTTTTCATAGGCCTGCCGGATCGAAGCAGGCACTTTCGTCACATTTTGCACTACTGCCAGCCTCACTTTATCGTCGGGATCGCTTATCGCCCGGAGAATCAGTTGCCGCGCATCCTCATCATTACCAGCCGAAAGCTGGCTTACAATTTCGCCCCTGGTGAGCTGAAATGTTTCTTGATTGTAGCATTTAATCAGGTCCTGCTCTTTCTGCACCAGGGGGATGTCGCGCAACTCCAGAAGGGCATCGTAGCGATCAATCATATTAGCTGCCATTAGCGCCTGTGCCACAAGTTCGTCGAACGAACGGGCAAATGCCGCTTTCTTGATGACTTTGCGGTTTGGATCGAAAAGCACAAACGCTATAGCCTTACCTGCCGGATTTGGTATGATAACTTCTTCATTACGGCCGCCAATCCACTGCTTTTTCTGATCGGAGGTTCCATCCGTATAATGCACCTCGAAATCGATAGGCATCCTGAACAAGCCAATTAGCTGGTCCGTTTGCTGCACCTGCTCGATCGAAATCCGGGTTTCCCTTCCATCTTTTGCACCTTTAATCTGTTCATAACTCACTTTGTAGGATGGCTCACCTCCCCGGTATATCCACTCTTCAAAAAACCACTCCAGCGATTTTCCGCTTGCTTTGCGGATCGCCGACACAAAATCATTGGTTTCGGCCTGCTGATAAGGATGCGACTCCAGGTAAAGTTTGATTGCCGCCCTGAATTCTTCGTCACCCAACACATCACGCAGCATGTCGAGCACAAGCGATCCCTTTGGGTACCAGCGGTTTCGCCCGCCCGAACTATGTCCCACGGCAAAATTGTCACGCGCAGCAGCATCAAAAACATCAAGTAGCTCTTTATTGCGCACATCCTGATAATAATCGTTTCCAAATACATGTTGCTCAAATTTTTTAGCCCAGTAAGTGGCGAAACTTTCGGTGATCCATACATCCTTGTTTTTCAGATGCGAGATATAATTGCCAAACCACTGATGTGCCAGTTCATGGGCGTTCACGTTCACGTAGTTCCTTCCCAGGAAGCCCCTGGGATCAACCATCAGGTAATCGCCGAAAACGGTGGAGGTAGTGGTTTCCATGGCACCATACATATAATCGGTCACGGGTGCTTCGCGATACAATTCCCAGGGATAGTCGAGACCCAGTTCCGATTCAAAATAGTCAAACATTTCAGGCATATAGCGGTAGGTGGGTTCTACATGGTCTTTCCAGTCAGGATAATACCATAGTTCAAGGGGAAGTCCACGCCTGGTTTGTAGTGAAAGGAAATCATAATCGCCTATTACCAGGCAGGTAGAAAAAAAAGGATGCTGATGGTTCATCTTATAATACCAGGTCATGGTATGATCGGCATTGGCAACTACCTTTTCCCTGACCCCGTTGTTAAATACTTTATAGTGTTCATCCACGGTAACTGCCATATCCACCGTGATGATTCCGGCCATATACGGAAGCCAGTGATCCGGACGTTGGGCCCAGATCTGCTTCCGCTTCAACTGGTTGGGATCGTTCCATCCGGTGAAATAAAGCCCGTCGGTTGGTTTTACGGTATAATTAAACGAAAGGGTATGTACCGATTGCCATGCCAGTTTCACCGGCGGATCAATGATTACGTCGTTTCCTTTAAGCCTGAAAACAGCTGGCTGCTCATCAATTTTAATGGTACTTATCCTGAGTTCGGGAACCGAAAAAACAATGGAATCGACAGACTCGTAAAGTACTTTGAATATAAAATCCACATTCCCCGATACCAGGGTGTCAAAAGGTTTGATATAAAGGGAGGCGGTCATATGCGAGAGTTCAATCTCGCGGTCCTGCATCTGGTACGATGCATCCCAGAGGTAGGAAACGGTTTTGTCCTGTGCTACAGCCGGGCTGTAAACTCCCGCCAGCAGGCATACACTGAATACAAGGGTCGTGAATGAATGTTTCTTCATAGGTTAGTAGGATATGGCAATCGGTGCAGATCAGGCAAATGCCTCGTCTTAAGCCGGGGATTTGGTTCAAAATTACGATTATTCCGTTTAGTCTCAGCACACTTGGAAGAACAAGGCGGTGGTTCAGTGTCTGTTCACCCGACGGGTCATTTGCCTTTGATAATAGTTCCATATCTCGATACCCTTTTGGGTACAGTGTCTGTAAACCCTGAGGGCGTCTGCCTCTGTTAATGGTACCAGATCTTGGTACCCTTTTGGGTACAGTGTCTGTACACCCTGAGGGCGTCTGCCTCTGTTAATGGTACCAGATCTTGGTACCCTTTTGGGTACAGTGTCTGTACACCCTGAGGGCGTCTGCCTCTGTTAATGGTTCCAGATCTTGGTACCGAAGGGGTGTCTGACACTTAAAACGCCTCAGAATGAGGGAATACAGGATCAGATCTTGCTCATCACAAAACTCAAAAAAGTTTAGAATAACGGCCAAAAACCTGTCGGTGCAGGAAGCTGAACCCGATTCGCTACAGCGAAATGTGCCTTTTATCGGGTTTTAATGAAATACTGTTGACATGATATGCAGAGCTGTGATATTTGTTTACGATCCGTACAGATCTGCTCTAAGATAATTTAATCCACTAAAGGGTTGCCAGCTATGATTCCCCGAAAGGAATCTACCTGTAAATCCTGAGTAACTTCACCCCATGAGCCGGAACAGGGGCAGAATATTCCTTGTCGAACCTGCCTTCATCCGATTGGGCCCAGACATTTCTTACGGTATAGGTTCCGCTCAGCTTCAAATCACCCCAGCTCACGGTGACCTGTGCCGGAAACAACCCCCTGTTAAACAATCCTATAGCCTTGCTGCCATCTTCCAGGTCTTTGGCCCATATTTCGAGACTGCCATTCTGAACCATACGTGACGCCTGTTTACCCAAAGGATCCTGGTTTATGTCAAGCACCTCATCGTTGGTGAGCAGGCTGTAAGTAAATTCATCGAGTTGAGTCATATCGCAGCCGATCAGCAAGGGCGAAGCCAGTAAGGACCAAAGCGAAATATGTGTGTATTGCTCATTCGGTGTCAGTCGGGTAGGATGCAATTCCGGACCCCAGCCCACTTTCCCTACTACCAGCATATCCGGATCGTTCCAGTGCCCGGGTCCTGCAAATACTTCGTGCCCGGCCTGGCCGAATCCAATAGTTTCCATACTCGTCCAGTCATCGGTAATATCGCCGGTTGTACGCCAGCAGTTTCCTCCTGCTTCGGCGCCCCATTCCCATACATCACCCATTCCATACTGGCAAAGGCTGTATACTATATCGCGCTGGGCTTTGCCAAGTGCGTCCTTCATAACAAGATAGGGCTTTTTAAGCTCGGGCAGGCTGTGATCTTTGGCAATGCGCTCATAGTCGCACCAGTCGTATTTCAGGTAATCGAAGCCCCATTCAGCAAACCGTTTGGCGTCTTTTTCTTCGTGCTGGTAACAGGCCGTAAAGCCGGCGCAGGTTTTAGGCCCGGGCCCGGAATAGATGCCGGTCTTTAATCCCAGCCCATGCACATAATCGGTAAGCACTTTCATATCCGGGAATTTCTTATTTGTATTCATATTGTCATTGGCATCCCTCACTTCACCTCCCAGAATTGAATCCTTGCTGTCTGGTTTTACCATCCAGCAATCATCTATATTGATATAACTCCATCCATGATCGGCCAGTCCGCTGTTTACCATGGCATCGGCAGCGGCTTTCACCTTTTGCTGATCAACGGCTCCGGCAAAACAATTCCAGCTGTTCCACCCCAGGGGTGGGGTAAGCGCAATCTGATCACCGCAGACTAAGGTCAGTTTGCGGCTGATGTTCCCTTTATTGTTGCGGGCGGTGAGCATTACCACACAGGTACCGGCTGTATTTATTTTCCCGTGTATGATCCCGGTATGGCTATCAAGCTTTAAGCCTGCTGGCAAGCCGTTCGCCGAAAATGTCATGGGCCGTTCGCCCGTGGCGGCTATACGGAACAGGAAATTATTCCCTGGTCTTGCACCGTAAATTTTAGGTCCGTTTATACGGGGCGACAACGGTGCCGCTGGAGTCATAATTACACCGGGCTCCATGGGCCTGTCGATGGAAATAGGTTGCCTGCCTTTGACAAGGAAATAAGCGTCAGCCCAGTCGGTATGATCATAATTGGGCCCGTCGGCAGTGGTTTCGGTACAAAGTATCAGGGTGTCAATAGCTGATATATTAATATCAACGGCTGCGCCCGCTCCGCCTGAGCGTAAAACCGCGCTCTGCCAAAGAAGGCCATGATTGCCGTAAATTTTAAAAACAGCCGATCCGCTTGAAGCTTTTTCCTCATCGTCAATCCCTGCTATGGCATGGAACTTCGCTGAGCCACCCGCCAGTTTCAGGTATAAAACGCTGGAGGCATGAGTGCCGAATCCTTTTTTGTAAATTACCCCGTTCAGGCTGATAGGGTTGCCCATGCATGAAACATCGGCTCCTGCCTTGCCCCAGCCCAGGGTGGCTTTCGAAATATCAAGCGACGAAAGCCAGATGGTATCATACTGCTGAGCTTGTAAATGATTAGTTGCCAGTAATATAATGATAAGTACGATTAGTTTATTCATCTTTTAAGAATTTTTGGAATATATAGGAGTCTATGCTTTCAGTAAATGTGGATTTTCGGAATGCACTTTAATTATAAGCTCCCCGAAAAGGGTGTTAGCCCAGGCGAACCAATTCCGGGTATAATCCCCGGGATTATCTTTATTAAACGATTCATGCATAAAGCCTTTGCCTGCATGGGTGGTCTTAAGCATAAACAGGCAATTTCTGATTTCTTCGGTATCGGAGCTGGTCATGGCCTGCATGATAATGGTCATAGGCCAGATCTTATCCCTGAGCGTATGTGGACTCCCTATGCCGGAAGCTGCTTTTCCTTTGAAAAACCAGCAGTGGTCCTCGCTCAGCAGGAATTTTCGGGTATTACGGTAACCGGTATCTCCGGCATCTATGCACCCCAGGTAGGGGAGGGCAAGCAGGCTGGGAACATTGCTGTCGTCCATCATCAGCCGGTTGCCAAAACCATCTACTTCATAGGAAATAACTTTTCCATATCCCAGGTGATCCGCTATGGCATACTGCTGCAGGGCCTGTTCTACTTCATCCGCCAGTTTGCGGCATTTGCCGGCCAACGTATGATTCCCGGTGACCTGTTCACAAATTTCACTCAGTTGTCGCATCGAGGTTACGGCAAAATAGTTGGATGGCACCAGGAAAGGGAAAGTGGTCGCATCGTCCGAAGGCCTGAAAATGGAGCAGATCAAACCTACCGGGCGTTGAGGATTCCCCATGCCATTGCCCGGTACCGTGTCAGTTTGCCAGGCAGTAGTCCTCTTAAATGAATAGGGGCCCGGGTTATCCTTCCGCTGCTGCACCCTGAAAGTCGCATAGATGAGTTCCATGGCTTCATTCCACTTGCCGTCGAACACCGATGTGTCGCCAGTGCTTTTCCAGAACCCATGGGCAAGACGAATCGGGTAGCATAAGGAGTCAATTTCCCATTTACGCTCGTGTATTCCGGGTTTCATATCGGTGATATCCGATTTCCACTCGCTCATTTCGTCCCCATCCAGGAAGGCATTTGCATACGGATCGAGTAATATGCAGCTCACCTGCCTGTTTATAACCCCTGCAATCAACCTGCGCAGGGGCTCATCATCCCTGGTATAGGGTAAATATGGCCACACCTGTGCCGATGAATCGCGAAGCCACATGGCATGAATATCACCGGTAATCACAAAAGTATCGGGCCTGCCGCCGGATTCGGAGTAGGAAACAGTGGTATCCAGGGTATTCGGGAAACAGTTTTCGAACAGCCAGGCCAGTTCGGGGTCGGTAATGTCTTTTTTGATGGTAAGAATGATAGCTTCAATAGCCCTGCTCACAAAATTTCTTTTACTTAAAACCGGCCGAAGGGTGGTGAAATCAGGTTGAGTGTAAAAGAAAGGAGCAGCAAATAAATTGCTGTACCGGCTGAAAGTGAGTGCAGCGATTCCGGTTCCCGTGGTTTTGATAAAACTCCGACGTGTTCCCATAGGACAAATTATGTATTTGGATTTCCGAAAGTAAAATTAAGTGATTTATAAGATTTTGCAAATGATTTTGATGATTTTATGGTAAATATTGAGCTGCAATTGCTGAGGTTTAAATGTTGAATTTATTGCATATAATTCCAAAATCAATAGATACGTATTTACCTGTTTCTCTAAATAATTTTTTCAACTCTATGTTAATCAGAAATGTAGTTTCATAAATTGCTAACTATTTTTATTTGTTGACAATCAGATCACTTATCGATCTATCTTTGATTATCTGTTTCCATTAAACCCGGGATTTAAAACAATGCAATATTCACCCCTTACAAAGTATTGAGAAACAAATGCATGCCACAGATATCTGGGATTTCGCAGATTGGAATCTATCAATTCAGTCAAATAAATAAAAGGCTAAAAATCCGTGTTAATTGTGAAATATCTGGCAAAATGGCGGATAGAGCTGGAATAGTAATAAAACTGATTAACTTTTGTCCTGATAATACACTGAACGGTGGATTCTCCTCAATTTTAATTCATACATCCGTTTGTTTAACATTAATGAAAGAACATTGGATTATCCTCATTGCTCAATTCAATGGGTTCATCAGTCAAAAAATGGATTTATAAATTTATCTTTGTGAATTAAATATACTAGGAACTTTTAATAAGTATGGCCATTAAAGATCAGCACGTTGTAGAAAAACTGGCATTAAAAGAAAAATTAGGATATTCCCTGGGCGATACTGCCGCCAATATTGCCTGGCGTTCAATTACCACTTTCCTTCTGGTGTTTTATACGGATGTATTCGGAATTTCTGCTGCGGCGGCGGGCTTGTTATTGCTGGTTGCCCGTATTTCTGACGGAGGCCTTGATATTGTTGTAGGCCTGCTTGCTGATCGTACGCATACCAAAAAAGGGAAGTTCAGGCCCTGGATATTATATTCGGCTGTCCCTCTCGGCGCCTTAATGGTACTTACCTTTACTACTCCAAACCTGGGCTACACAGGCAGACTGATATACGCCTATATTACCTATATATTGATGTTGTTTGCCTATACCGCAAATAATATCCCGTATTCCGCTCTGATGGGTGTTATGACAACTTCCCACAGGGAACGCACTTCACTTTCTTCATTCCGGTTCGCAGGTGCATATCTGGGCGGGATCATTACACAGGGTTTTTTAATCTACCTGGTCATGTTCTTGGGGAATGGAAACAAAAATCTGGGATTCCAGTATTCCATGTACTGCTTCGCATTGATACTGGTCATTTTTTTGCTGATTACATACTTTACCACTCACGAAAGGGTTGCACCATCCCTTAAACAGCAATCCAGTGTTGGGAACGATCTCAAAGATCTGATTACAAACCGGCCATGGTTAATACTGCTCATAACTGGTTTCCTCTTTGTGACCTATAATTCAATAAAACAGGGTATTACCGTCATCTATTTCGATCATTACCTGGGTAATATCTCATTAACAGCATGGTACATGGTGGCATTGTTGGTTGTTTCTATGATGGCAGCACTGCTTGCTGCACCCCTGGCCGTACTCTTCGGTAAAAGAAATTTGTTTATCTATGTAATCCTGTTTTCTGGCCTGACCAATGGGGCGTTATATTTTTTTCACCCCTCCGATATCAAGGCCATATTCACTTTTGGAATCTTATCGGAATTTGGAGCAGGCATGATGCCTGTATTGTTTTTTGCGATGCTGGGCGATTCTGCCGACTATTCCGAATGGAAACATAACCGACGTGCAACCGGCTTGTTTTATTCGGCAGGAACTTTCGCTATGAAATTTGGAGGTGGTGTGGCTGGCGCTATTATCGGGTTTGTCCTGGCAGCCTACCACTACAATGGTATGAATGCTCATTCCGCTCAGGCTGCCATTCCCGGAATAAAATTACTGATGAGCTGGATTCCCGTAATTTTTGCAGCCTTGGCTTCCTTGGTATTATTAAAGTATCCTTTGACCCGGGGGAAAATGGATCAGATTGAATCGGATCTCCAAATCAGAAAAAAACAGGAGTGCTATGAACAGGAGTTGATGTAGAAACTGCGATAGATTATAGTCAACAGCAATAAGCTATGAAATAAAGGATGTTATTCAATGTGAATGCCATAGCATTCTATTTTACATTTTACAATGAAATGGCCTCTCATTTACATCATTTTCCGGGTGAACGCTCTCCCTATACAAAGTCTCAGAAAACAAATACATGATAAAGATTTCGCATTTTAAATGATTGGGCTTATTTCAATTCGACCAATTTTATAATAAACCGATCCAATAAAGTTAAAAAATCTGTGTTAATCTGTGATATCTGTGGCTAAAATGGCGAATAAAGGGATGGTAATCAGGTACCTTGGTTATCATAATTGCATGATTAGCCTTGATGCAGGAAGAGTTGGGTCAGACTGCAGTTTCACGGGTCCTGATATATTGGCTGGGTGAAATTCCTTTTATTTTCCTG
>CAIPFN010000125.1 GCA_903864265.1 uncultured Bacteroidales bacterium
ATATTTTATTTTTAATTAATAAAGTATGTTATTATTATATGGCTGTTCATAGTGTTAGTAGATTTCGCGTTTTTTATTTTTAGTTTCGGGTAGCTGAGCTTTGTTCACAGGTTATTAACAAATGTTCCCGCGTTTAAGTTCTGGCAGTTATGGTATTAGGTGGGTTGTTAACAATTGGTTCATACTGGTGTGGTCAACAAAAACAAGGGGTTACAAACAGGTAAAAAGTGTTCATATCTTGTTGTAAAACAACTCATAAAAAGAACAAACTTTTTGGAGCCCCCGCCGCCCTGCTACCTGTGATTTAATTGTTAACAGCAAGCGAATTCTGTTCACAATTTAACAACAAAAGTAATCACTTATTAACAATAAATGTTTAATAAGTCTATCGTTCTGATAATGAAACACCTTGTTTTTGGGCGTACTTTTGTTTTCCAGTGTAAGTGGTTAATTATGAAAGGAAATGGGACGGAAAGCACTGACGGGCAAATACCAGGAATTAATAATTTATTAACAATGGCAGATAAAAAGAAAACTTTAGCATTGGGATGCGATCAGGGCGGTTACGAATTGAAAGAATATGTTAAGTCAAAGCTTTCAGAATCAGGATATTCGGTAAATGATTTCGGAACATTTTCGGCCGAGAGCGTGGATTATCCCGATGTGGCGCACCCGCTGGCCTCGGCTGTCAACAAGGGTGAGTTTTCGCTGGGAATCCTGATTTGTGGCAGTGGAAACGGGGTTTGCATGACGGCAAACAAGTATGCGGGCATCCGGGCTGCCTTATGCTGGAATACCGAACTGGCCTTGCTGGCCCGTCGGCACAACGATGCCAATATCCTCTGCCTGCCCGGGAGGTTTATCACAGAGGACGAAGCGCTTAGCGCAGTAATGGCGTTCCTGAAAACCGATTTTGAAGGTGGACGTCATCAGACACGGATTGAAAAGATACCTTTGCAGTAAAAATCATACATGCCATGATTATAAGGGAAGGTCTTGCGATATGGCTCAGAGGCTACATTCTTTAGGCTTACCTTTTATACATTACTGATAAATAGCACATTAAAAGAGACTCCATGAGCGATTCCTATACTAAGTTTGTTGCCGACAGCGAAAAGAAGGCTTTCGATAAGGTTCACCGGGCCACCCTGGCATTCAATATTTCGCGTTACGATGCCGCCGTGGTGAAAGGGAAAGAGCAATATCAGAATCTGGAACTGGCCAAGGAGCGGGCTTCACATATTAAAAACAAAGTGATTACCGACCTTGCCAAATACCTGATCGATTTTGAAGCGGCTTTTCAGTCGCGTGGCGGCAAAGTGATCTGGGCGCAGGATGGGGCCGAAGCGGTGGGCGAAGTGCTTAAGATCGTGAAAAAGCAACAGGCTAAACATGTTGTGAAAAGCAAGACCATGGTCACCGAGGAGATTTCGCTGAACGAACACCTCGAAAAAGCCGGGATCGAATCGCTGGAAACGGACCTGGGCGAATATATCGTTCAGCTTGCCGGCGAGAAGCCGTACCATATTGTGACCCCGGCCATGCACAAATCGAAAGAGGAAGTAGCCGCACTCTTTAACGAGAAATTCGGAATGGATGCCGGAAGCACACCAGAGCAGATAACGGCTTATGTGCGGGGGCTGCTGCGCGAAAAATTTTTTACCGCCGATATCGGAATTACCGGGGCTAACTTTCTGGTGGCCGATATTGGGGCCGTAGGGCTCACCGAAAACGAAGGCAATGCCCTGATGAGCATGTCGTTTCCCAAGGTTCATATTGTGATTGCCGGTATCGAAAAGCTGATACCCAAACTTCGCGATCTGGATCTTTTCTGGCCATTGCTGGCTACACACGGCACCGGGCAGAATATTACCGTGTACAACTCCATTGTAACCGGTCCGCGGCTGGAAGGCGAAAACGACGGACCGCAGGAAATGTATGTAATTCTTCTTGATAATAACCGCACTGAAATCCTGGCTCATAAAAATCAGCGGAGGGCCCTGGCCTGTATACGATGCGGTGCCTGCCTGAATGTTTGCCCGGTTTATAAAAGCATAGGGGGGCATGCATACGGAACCACCTACAGCGGACCCATAGGAGCGGTTATCACTCCCTGGATGAGGGGGATGAAGGACTTTAAGCACCTCAGTTTTGCTTCTTCACTTTGCGGGAGTTGTACCGAAGTATGTCCGGTAAAAATTAACCTGCACGAATTATTGCTATACAACCGCAACGATTCGGTGAAGGAAGGCTATGCCAGCCGTTTTGATAAAACGCTGATGTTCGCCTATAAAACAACCATGGGCAAACGTAAATACATGGATATGCTGAGTGGCAGTACCAAGAACACGGCTCTCAGGAAATTATTCGCTTCCTCCTGGGGTTCCCGGCGCTCCCTCCCGGAAGTAGCACCAAAGAGTTTTAAAGAATTGTGGGACGAGCGCAGGGAAAATAAAAAATAAGGCACAAGCCGGAAGGACATTGAATGGTCGGGAATCATCCGGATGGCATTAAGTAGCTAATTCCACGAAGCTAACTGAGACGATAGAAACCCATCATTGAAAATCAGAAGTATAATGCCGTCCTGCAGCTAATTCAGGGAATTGTTGCGGGTGCAAAGCAAACTCCCTGACGGCTAATGGAAATGCGAAAAAGCAAGGGCAACCGCCTAATGTCTTCGACCTCCTGAAGGACCAGGCTTACGGCCGCCTTTACTTTTTCCGCCAAAACTCCGTTTTTCGCCTTTGGGCCTGATTTTCGGGTTATAGGCGGGTGTTTCTCCGTATTGCTCGGGTACCGGGCTTTTATCAATCACCCTTTCAAGTAATTTTTCGATGGCGTCAAACCTTTGCTGGTCGCGTTCGTTGATAAAGGTAACCGCGGTTCCTTCGGCCGAAGCCCGGGCTGTGCGTCCTATACGATGTATGTAGTCTTCGGCATCGTGAGGAACATCGTAATTGATAACCATATCGATATCCTCAATATCAATTCCGCGCGACACAATATCGGTAGCCACCAGTACAGGGATATCACCGCTTTTAAAACGGATAATCACACTTTCGCGTGCTGACTGTTCAAGGGTTGAATGGATTTCTTCCGCTTTGATACCCGTTTTCTTGAGTTCGTGGTATAGCTGACGTGTTTTTTCCTTGGTAGAGCAAAAAATCAGAACACGTTTCATCACGGTTTCTTTCAGCAGCATTTTGATAAGCGGGATTTTCTGTGTATCGTAAACCACATACGCTTTCTGAACAATTTTTTCAGCCGGTTTCGACATGGCTATGTTGATTTCGATAGGATTGTTCAGGATTTGTTTAACAAGATGCCGTATTTTGGAGGGCATGGTGGCCGAAAACATCAGGTTTTGCCGTTGTTTGGGCAGGAAGGAGATAATTTTGAGAATGTCCTCGTTAAATCCCATATCGAGCATGCGGTCGGCCTCGTCGAGGATCAGGAATTTGAGTTCCGGGAATTTGACATACCCCATATTCATATGAGCCATCAGGCGGCCGGGAGTGCATACAATAAGGTCGGCACCTTCGGTAAGCGCCTGTTTTTCGCGCGAAAATACCGTCCCGTCGGTTCCACCGTAAATGGCAATGGAGCTGACATGGGTATAATAGGAGAAGCCCTCCATCTGCTGGTCAATCTGCAGGGCAAGTTCCCGCGTAGGAACAATTACCATAGCTTTCACCTGGTTATCGTGAGGCATGGCCATTAGTTTTTCGATGACCGGCAGTAAAAAAGCAGCCGTTTTACCGGTTCCGGTTTGGGCCGAAGCTATAATATCGCGACCTTCGAGTATGGCTGGTATAGCCGATACCTGAACCGGGGTAGCTGTTTCGTATCCTATTGCTTCAATTCCCTGCATGAGTGTGGGGCTGAAGCCAAATGTTGAGAAGTTCAAAGTGTTTGAAGTTATATTGTTGAATTAAATGAAGATGCAAAGGTAAAGGTGGAAGCGTAATCAAAGGGCAGGATGACGGATTTGGGAGAGTATGGGAAAGAGGAAAAAGAAGGCTGACAGGAATCTATTTTATGAGGCTGTTCACTTCCGGTCCTGGCCAGCGCGGTTTCAGTGGCATTGGTTTTATAAAAGTTTCCATCTACGGATTGAGTTTTCAGAGGGTTACATTCTGTAATCCGCGAACTGCCTGCTTTTTCAAGACTGTTTTTCAGTGCTATCCATGAGTTGCCGGCTTTAGGGCCATCAGTTAGTATATCCACAACACCTACAAGCGGGAAAAACCATTTTCCCTGATTCTCATCCCAACCGGAACGAATTTTCTTTGTCTCCAAATGCTTTATGGCGGTGTATTTTGTCATACTTTTTCGTTTAACCTGGATGTTCAGTAACTTCCGAATATGGAAATTCGGGAAATTCGCGGTTAAACAGAGCCCGAAATTAGTTAAAATTGCCGGATAATCCGCAATACCTGTCCGGCATAACCTCCACCAAACAAATTAACATGGACCAGCAGGGGGTACAGGTTATAAATATCCATGCGTTTTTGCCAGTCTTTTTCCATGGGCCAGGCATGAGTATAGGCATGATAAAAACCAGGATGAAAGCCTCCGAACAGCTGAGTCATGGCGATATCGGATTCGCGGTGTCCGAAACTGATAGCCGGATCCACCAGGCAAGGGGAACCAAAAGATGTTACTACATAGTTCCCGCTCCACAAATCACCATGGATCAGGGCCGGTTTTTCGACAGGGAGAATATTCTGAAGCGAATGGAACAGGGATTCGAAATAGCGTAAATCGGCCAGGCTAAAAGCCCCTTTATCGCGGGCATTTTTAAGTTGGGGCTCTATGCGCTGAGAGATGAAAAAACTGATAAAATCGGGATGTTCGGTATTGGTTTGAACAAGGGAACCTATAAAATTATCATGATCCAGTCCGAAGGATTTGGCGGAATGACGGTGCAAGCCAGCCAGATTTCGCCCGAATTCCTCCCAGAAATTGAGTTCGGGAGCACCGCTTTCGATAAATTCAAGAAGCAGAAAAGCATAGTCAACCGTACTGCCTGTACATATAACTTCCGGGGTGTCAATTGTCCGGGTTTGGGCAAGAATTTTCAGGTCGACCGCCTCTGTTTCGAACATCCCCGGAAATGCAGCAGCCGAGTTAAATTTAATAAAAAACCTGTTTTCGTTGGTTTTGAGAGTATAGGTTTCATTTATGCAGCCTCCGCCGGTTACCAGGGCTTCAGAAATTTGAACCTTATGCCTGTATTTCATACTCAGGGCTGACTCAACATTGATTTTCAGTTCATCGGGAAGCATAAGGTTGTTTTTTAGAGGGCAACGAAAAAAATCATCATACTTCGTAAAGTATAATGATTATACGAAATAATTAGAAACAGGAATGGAGAGTATTTCGGGAAGGATTAGATAATCAAGTCCGGACTCTGAGCCACAACTTCCGGCTCTGGTATTAGGTTGTTCCTGAAAGGGAGTAATTATTTTTGGTGGAAAGGAAAGTTTGGCGCAGTTAAATTATTTAGCCGTATTAGCCTGGGGTTTGCGACTGATAACCTGATCGAACATCGAAAGAATCAGCAGTGCAACCGAAACCGGGATAAAATAGGCGTATTTGCCAAGGCTGCCCATTTTCCCAAACAATTGTGCAATCCACATAGTTATGTCGGCAAAAAGGTTACCGGCTATTTGAGCTGCCGACGTGCCTGCTGCCTGAACATCGAAATCCAGAACCGTCCAGGCAGGGAAGATCAACATGAGTATAGCTATACCGGCAGCTACGGCCAATATGCCATACTGGTAGGTAATCATCCATTTCTTAACGGGTTCGGGTGGTGCGAGCAGGCGATCCATGATACGCGCGGTGAATCCTTCCGAAGGCTTATCAAGCCTTGAGAGGCTCACAATGCGACGGATGGCATCATCGGGGTTGGTTTTATCAGTTGTCATGGCTCAGTATTATTTCAAGGTTCAAAAGTACGATTTTTATGATACAGTTTCATATTTCATTTTCGTCTGCAAATCGTCATACAGCTTTTTGCGGATGCGGAACAGCTTCACTTTCACATTCGATATACTCAAACCGGTTATCTGGCTGATATCGTCGATGGTATTTTCTTTCAGATAAAAGAGTGTTACAATCGCACTCTCATCGGCTGGCAGTTTGTTAATGGCTTCGTTCACCAGTTTCGACTGGAGTTCAGGATCCAGGGTATCCAGGTTTTCAAAAATCTCATCTTCCGTTGTATCGCTTACCACCCTTTCATCGAGTTGTATTACATCCTGTTTTTTGCGACGGGTATGTGAAATGGCAGCATTGTATACAATACGATACAGCCAGGTGCTGAATTTTGAATCCCCTTTAAAGGAGCGCAGCGACTGGTAAGCCTTTACAAATGCGTCCTGTGCAATTTCCTCGGCATCTTCGCGGCTTCGTACTATTTTATTGGCAATAGTGAACGCCATACTGCTGTGCTTTTCAACCAGAAAGGCATAGGCGGCGGTATTTCCCGCAAGCACACTCTGTACGTGAAAAATGTCGTCCTGTTCTTTCATGAGCTACTATGACGCAGGTTATTTTAAAAGGTTACATGAGTAAGTCGGCAGGAGCAGGCAGGTTCCCGGACTTTGGTCAGGGGTAGGAGGAGAGGGGTATGCCCGAAGTAAAATAAGTATGGCTACTTTTAATCCGCAAGTAAAATTACAACAAAAATCCGTCTTGTTGTAACCTGCCACAAATAGTTACGTCATAGAGGGCAGAGTTCAAAATTAAAACCTTTTAAATACCCATCATATGAATAACGCAGAATTTTTAGTCCCGATTTCGTTTTTTGCAATGATACTTGGCATTGTGTATATGTCGTACCGTAAAAAAGAACGAATGGCCCTGATACAAAGTGGCCGCGATGCATCCATATTGAAAGAAGATGGCCGTTGCTATTCTTCGCTGAAGTGGGGTCTTTTGCTTTTTGGCGTAGGCCTGGGTTTGTTTATCGCAGAGTTCATTGCCAAATATGGCGTCATGTCGGCCGAGGCCGCTTATTTCTCTATGGCATCTATCTTCGGAGGTATGGCGCTGATCATAGATTTTTTCCTCGAAAAATATCGCAAGGGCAACGATAACGAGCCAACTAAGACTGTCTGACACAAAGATTGGTTGATTTGTAAACCCTCCGGAATATGTATTCCGGAGGGTTTTTATGTTAGGTTCATTTCTAGGCCCAGTGGCTATAAGATAGGCGAAGCAGAACAGTGCTGTATGAAATCAGGGCGGATATAGGGCAATTTAAGGCCTTTATATCAAACAAAAAGGCAGCAGGGATTTTATTATCCAAGTCGGAATGAAGAGATTTCCACATACAAAGGCCCATCACGACGAAGTATGCTTTCGTATAATATGATTTCGCTCACATTCTGTTCCTGTATTTCAACCGTATTGTATTGGCCAATGATTTTCTGAAACAGGGGTTTGTCTTTTAAGTCTTTAATGCGGCCAATAGTGAGGTGAGGGACAAAATTCTGACGGTCGGGTTCATAACCGCATTTTTCGAGTTCCCTGAAGATATTTTCGGAGAGGATTCCCAGTTCAGGCTGTTTTTCGATACCAAACCATACTACCCGGGGATCATAGCGGCTGCCGAAGATACCGGTGTCGGCGATTTTCAGGGTAAATGGCTTAATGCCGGAGACAGCCTTTAAGAGTGATTGCTGAATGGCCGGAATTTGTTTTTCATCCGTTTCGCCCATAAATTTCAGGGTAAGATGCATATTCCCGGGCTCAACCCATTTAATCCGCTCGTGGCGCAGGGAGGAAGTAATTTGGTTGAACAGGCTGATATACCGGGCAGTCGGGTGGATTTTAATGGCTAAAAACAGACGTACCATAAATAAAAAACATATTTTGTGTAAAATTAGGAAAGTTTCTTAATTTTGCGTCTCTGTTTCGGGGTGTTAGCTCAGTTGGCTAGAGTATTAGACTGGCAGTCTAAGGGTCATGGGTTCGACTCCCATACACTCCACTTTTAACCGAAATAGAATTTATAAAACGCTGTATATTAACAATATACAGCGTTTTGCTTTTCATATACACCCACTATTACACCCAAA
>CAIPFN010000126.1 GCA_903864265.1 uncultured Bacteroidales bacterium
ATGAAAAAGAAAATGAATTTATTATTTATCAAATTTTGATTAAAGCCAATCAAAGCAGCGTTTTGAAAACTAAACTCTTCATCGATATCTATGATTGCAGGTGTCCCGCAACCTGCTCCACGATTTGTAATTAAAATTTCACCACGTTTTGGATAAGCTTTCCTAAATAGTTCTTCATGGTTTTCTTGTGAAATAAATAGACATTTTGACCACCGAATACCGGCTTCTCGGATATTGTTTGCTGAGATATAAATTTTACCTTCTTTAATTTTTTTTGGAGTGTTATGAAAACCATCTGTTATTTTATTGCAAATTGACCCTAACCGACTCCAAGCCCAGTTTTCAGGTATTTCAAAGGAAACTTCTTCCTGTCTGATGGTAGCTATGTGTTTTTCTATGTTATTCTTACCTTCGGTACTATAAGAAGCCAATTTATCTTCTTTTATCCGTTTCATCAATAGACTAGCGTTCTCTACTTCTGGATTTACTAATCGCCATTTAGCGGTAAGTTTTCCTTGTATAGCTAACTGTAATACCAGCTTTTTAAGCTGTAAGATGTTTAGTGGTGTGGAGGAGAGACGATTGAAATTTTCAAAAAAAAGATCCATATCCCTAGTCGTTTTGTAATGCAGTGTTTAATTCCGATAAGATGCTGCTTTGAAGAACTTCCATATCTGATTCTATCTTCTTTAGTTTTTCCAGTAATTTTGTTGGATCGCCCAGATCTTCTTCTATACGGTTAGGGTTTTTAATGTCGAGGTCAAAAGCAGCATAGTATATGCTTTCGGCGGTTTGCTTTACAGAGCGTGTTTCTGCCTCTATTTCCTGCAGAACTGTTTCAAGAGATTTTATCTTTTCCTGCTGTTTTTCTATTTTGGCAGTTTTGTCTCTATCTATTTCCTTGAGCAGGGATTTTTCGGTGCCGATTTTTGCTTTTAAATTGTAGGCTTCGCGCTTTAGCGCTTTTTCGCGTTCGTAATGGGGCTTAGCGTTAGCGGTTGATGTGGCAATGATTTCGGTGAGGTTTATTTTCCATGCTGTTTCGCTTTCCACGCGGTTGGTCCACCAGGTCTTTGCGGGTTCAAATTCTTCCAGCTTAATAGGATTGGTCATGGAATAGCCTTTGCTGCCTTCGGGCAGAGGGTGCTCGTAATACCAGATTTCTTTAGTAGCGAAGTCGTCCATTTCTTCGGAGGGGCTGCTTACGCGATCGAAGAACAAGAGGTTGGTAGAAACATTGGCGTAGGGCTTGAAAACCGAGTTAGGCAGGCGGACAATGGTATGCAGGTTGCAGTTGCGTACGAGCATTTCGCGGATACGCGCCTTTATGCCATCGCCTGTGAGCGATCCATCGGGTAGAACAATGGCAGCCCGTCCACCTTGTTTCAGGTAGTTTACCATCATTACCAGGAACAGATCGGCAGATTCCTTTGTGCGGAAGGATGGAGGGAAAGTGGAAGCCGTGGATTCGTCGACATTTCCACCAAAAGGGGGATTGGCGAGGATTACATCCACCCGGTTTTTGGGTTTGATGGATTGGTTGAGAAGCAAGGAATCTTCGTAGGAAACATCAGGGACTTCAATATCGTGCAGGATCAGATTAGTTACTGCAAGCATGTACGGTAAGGGTTTCAGCTCGAAACCATGGACCGTATTCTGGAGCTGCTGACGCTGGGTGATGTTATCGACACCCGATTTGCAGATGTGCTCAATGGCTGCTGTTAGGAATCCGCCTGTACCACAAGCGGGATCGAGAACTTTTTCACCCAATTTAGGATCAATAATCTCGGTCATAAAACCGGTTACGGCCCTGGGCGTATAAAATTCACCAGAACTACCAGCTGATTGCAATTCCTTGAGAATAGATTCATATACCTGGCCGAAAACATGGTGGTCCTTTGACGTATGGAAATCTATTTTATTCAGTTCATTAACTACCTGGCGGAATAGCTGGCCGCTTTTCATGTAGTTGTTGTTGCCTTTGAATATATCACGAACTAAAATAGCCCGTTTGTTATCAGGAACATTCAGGTTGTTTAAGGCAGGGAATAATTTACTATCTATAAAGTTAATCAGAGGCTCACCCGTTATGCCTTCGTCATTGGCAGCCCAGTTACGCCACTGGTATTCTGTGGGGATTGGAGAAACATACTTGCCGGTTTCGTCCATATCCTCCATTTCTTCGTCCTTGGCATCGAATATTTTCAGAAAAAGCATCCAACCCATCTGCTCCAACCGCTGCGCGTCGCCATTCAACCCTTTGTCCTGCCGCATGATGTTGCGGATACTTTTTATTACTGATGATACATTCATATGGTTTAAGCTGTCATGTAAATTTCGTTTTCTAATTCTTTAATGGCTTCCTGGTATTGCTGCTTATTTCCGAAATAACTGTAAATTTCGCGGGGCGAACCAAAGCCGGTTAAGGGATCGAGTTTCAGAACCTGCAAACTTTCGATGTTCTCAACACCTTCGTCAGCATACTTTTCCAGAATTTTTTCGATCACTTTCCTGGCATTTTCACCGTATTTTGCAAAGTAATTACGTTTTTTGACATTATCGGCACGCTCCCGGCGTGTTAATGGGGGCATATCGAAAGCGATGTGACAAATAAGATCGAAAGGATCCATTTCTTTGCCGACTTTCTCTTGTAATTCGAACAATAATATACCCTGTTCCTGCAATTCGTAGATAATAGCTGTTTTCTTATCGCCATTCTGCCATCGGTTAAGGAAAGAGTTGAGGCTTTTATACTTTACCAATACATTCTGTTTGGTGTATTCTTCGAGGGATTGGTTTTTTATTTTACCATCATTGCCATAATATTGAATGCGTTCGTTCAGAATACGGACTTCGACGCCATCGACATAAATTTTCCTGTTTGATACTTCAACGATTTCGCCGCCACCGATTTCATTGCCTGGATCGGTATCAATACCTTTAAAATCACCAGGATCGGGTTTAGTTTCAGGGTCATCGACAGGCTCACCTGTGTTATCAGGAGGAGGAACGTCGATGTCATCGCCTGGGCCGAAACCGGTATCCTGGATTGGCGGGCCATCAAAAGAAGGATCGGAAAATTTGCGGGCATTGTCCCTGAAATCGACAATAGTGAAGTAATACTTATCAAATTCAGGTGAAAGGCGGGTGCCACGCCCGATGATCTGTTTAAATTCGGTCATGGAGCCGATATTGGAATCCAATACAATAAAGCGGCAGGTAGGCGCATCGATACCCGTAGTTAACAGTTTGGAGGTAGTGACCAGGACAGGGTAGCGGGATTCTTCCTTTTGGAACGGATGCAGTTCTCTTTTTCCTTCA
>CAIPFN010000127.1 GCA_903864265.1 uncultured Bacteroidales bacterium
AACTGTGTTCGCCTATATTTGTTCATACACAATTAATTGCTCCGGAATTTGTAAATTTGCACTTTTCAAACAAACCTGTCAATTTTGGGTTAGCGATAACTGACATATAATCAAATGTTTGTCGCACAAATCCACAAGCATAAGTTTATCTTTTTAATAGTATGATGCGGAAATTTTCAATTGCACTCCTTTTCATCCTGGCAACAACAGTGGCTGGTGAAGCCCAACAGGTAATTTATTCCCAAACTTTTGAAAATACCGCCAGCCTGTTCCAGGACTATGTGCTTTCGAATATTGACAAAGCCAACCCGGCAGGAACAGAGTGGGATACATTGCAAAGTGTGGCCTGGTTTGTTACATCTGTTGAAACTTCCACCAATCATGCTGCTGTGGCTACTTCAAATTATGCAGGTGATACAGCTGCCAACGACTGGTTTGTTACACCTGCCATACGGATAGGAAAAGCATCAAAGTTATCGTGGAAAACCATGGAGCTTACAAGCGGGACAACAGATACCTATGAGGTTTATGTTTCAACAACGGAACAGTCAGTAGCCGGCTGCCTCTTTAACGGAGTTGCCGGGTCCTATATTTCAAACATTTCAACTGCCTTCGAAACAAAAACGCTGGACCTGGCTGCAGCCGGATATGCCAACCAGACTGTATACATCGGCTTCCGCCTCAAAACCCCTTCGGGCGGTGATAAGATTGCCGTTGACGATATACTGGTGACCGAGGACTCGACTCATTTTGTCAGTCTTAAGTTTATCGTGAACATGACCAACTACATTGCCGACAGCTTATTCAGTCCCCGAACCGATACAGTAGATCTGGCAGGGAATTTCAATAATTTTGTTGGCACTAAACATATATTGTCCATCGTTCCGGGAAGTGATTCTTCCCTCTATTCAATTACCATCCCCGGCTTCCTGGATGGTGACCGCCTCGAATTCAAGTTCCGTATCAACAGTACCTGGAATGACTCCACCGTTGAATTCCCATTCGGACAGCCCAACCGGGTTTGGATTATTGAACATGACAAGTATACTTATACCTGCTTTTACAATGACCAGGGTACCACCTTCGGCATATCCGAAAACAGCCTCATGAACCAGGTGAACATTTATCCCAATCCTGCGCATGAAAGTGTAGCTGTCGAAACTCCCGGAAGCATCAGTAAAGTACTGCTTTTGAGCATGAACGGAGGGAAGATCCTCGACAGGGGGATACCCTCAGGCAATGCTTTCACCCTGGATGTAAGTTCCCTTCCAAAAGGAACCTACCTCTTACTCTTTTACACAAAACAGGGCTTTACAGGTAGCAGAAAGCTGATTAAGGACTAATCACCAAATTATTTTTATCCATGATTGACTCAGGATCAACAACAGGCGGAAATGTAAGATTTCTTCCCCTGCAGGTTTTTCTTTTTCATCTGGCTTCTATTTTTCGACTCTTACCCTAACCCAATCATTAATACCAACACATCAAGCATGAGTGAACAAATTAAACATGAATGTGGTATTGCCTTCATCAGGTTGCTTAAACCCCTGGAGTATTATTATACCCGGTATGGTACCACACTCTATGGAATCAACAAGTTGCACCTGCTGATGGAAAAGCAGCACAACCGTGGACAGGATGGTGCAGGCGTGGCAAGCATCAAACTAAATATGCTGCCCGGCAACAGGTATATCGACAGGGTAAGGTCGAATGCCTCCGCCCCCATTGACGATGTGTTCAAGCAGATATACAAGCCTTTCCAGGAAATCATGCATACGGAACCCGAACGCCTGAATGATTCGGTTTGGCTCAAGAAAAAAATGCCGTTTTTCGGGGAAGTTTTTATGGGGCATCTCCGGTATGGGACTTTTGGAAAAAATAATATAGAGAACCTTCATCCGGTAGTCAGGTATAACAATTGGATGACACGCAACCTGGTTTTAGCCGGCAACTTCAACATGACCAACGTGGACGAATTGTTTCAAAGGCTGGTTGAATTCGGGCAGTACCCTGTTGAAACATCAGATACGGTAACTATTCTCGAAAAAATAGGACACTTTCTGGATGAAGCGAACGAAGACCTGTATCATCAGTTTAAAAAACAAGGATACAACAAGCAACAAAGCACCGAGCTGATAGCTAAGAATCTGAACATCAAAGATCTGCTCCAGGAATCGTCGGAACACTGGGACGGCGGATATGCCATATCGGGTATGTTCGGACACGGAGATGCTTTTATTTTACGCGATCCCAATGGAATACGGCCGGCTTATTGGTACCAGGATGATGAAATTGTAGTTGCAGCCTCCGAAAGGCCTGTTATTCAAACTACCCTGGATGTTGCCTTTAAGGATGTGCACGAAGTGAAACCCGGGCATGCCCTGATCATCCGCCGCGATGGAACGGTGGAGGAAGTTGAAATTAAAAAGCCAGGCCAGAAACGCTCCTGTTCTTTCGAACGCATCTACTTCAGCCGGGGCACCGACAAGGAAATTTATAATGAACGCAAACGGCTGGGAAGCGTTATAACAAAGAGTATACTTGCGGAAGTGGGTCACGACCTGGAGAATACCGTATTCAGCTATATCCCCAATACGGCAGCCTCCGCCTATTATGGAATGGTTGAGGAACTGAATAATGTGTGCGACCAGGTGAAAGCCGATAAAATACTGAATGCCGGCCCGGGGATCACCCGCGAACAATTGCAGGAAATATTCCGGCTGAAACCCCGTATTGAGAAAGTTGCCGTTAAAGATATCAAACTCCGTACATTTATCACCCAGGACTCGAAGCGCAACGACCTGGTAGCCCATGTGTACGACGTAACCTATGGCACAGTGCGCCGGGGCATCGATAACCTGGTTGTACTCGACGATTCGATTGTGCGTGGCACTACCCTGAAGCAGAGCATCATACGTATGCTCGACAGGCTGGGACCCAAAAAAATAGTGATTGCTTCATCAGCACCTCAAATCCGTTATCCCGATTGCTATGGAATTGACATGGCCAAGATTACTGATTTTATTGCTTTCACGGCCACTATTGAGTTATTGAAAGATACCCACCAGAGTGATATACTCAACGAAGTTTACCGTAAATGCAAAGCTCAGGAAAAACTTCCCAAGGAACAGGTGGTGAACTATGTTAAAGAAATCTACGACCTGTTCACTCCACAGCAGATTTCGGCCAAAATTGCCCAACTGGTGACACCTCCTGGCTGCAAAGCCGAAGTGGCCATAGTGTACCAATCCATTGAGGACCTGCACCAGGCCATACCCGAACATACCGGCGACTGGTACTTTACCGGGAAATACCCGACACCGGGGGGAAATAAAGTTGTAAATAAGTCATTTATCAACTTTATAGAAGGACGTAATGAAAGGGCTTATTAGGGTAAGGCGGATTGATGGGATTGATGAGATTGATTGGAGACAAGACGACAAGGCGAGGGGCGACAAGGATTGATGGGATTGAAGAGATTGAAGAGATTGAAGAGATTGATTGGAGACAAGGAGAGCGGGAGACAAGGAGAGTGGGAAAAAGTCATATTTTCCAGGAATATACTTATGCCCGCGTATTTCCAAAAGGGTAGTTGTGCCTTGAAATCAATCACCCTCATGAACCAGCCGGGTTACAAAACCATGGCTATAGGTAGGTGACCCAGGAATATGTCCAGGATCTTTTTGCTTTTCGAAAACGCTGTTATCCCTTCTTTTATATTACCGGCTTCACCAAGTAAGCCCGGACCGGGCGAAAACAGAAGAGCATCGGCCCTTATCACTTGCCCCCTGAGCACTTCACCATCCTAAATCACTTCAACGTATCAGCACCGGCTTCCAGCAGTATATGATGGAGGTTCCCGGTAAATGACTCCGACTTACCGATGAGCAGTAAATTCATTTGAAATGCCGAAAGCGTAAAAATAGCTATTACATCCGGTTTATCTTTACTTTTACAGGCTCGTCAAGGGCTCATGGCCGCCGGAAGTTCAAGGCTCCGGGTACAGCAGATGCCATGATTTTTTTACACGCAAACCTACGTTACTATTTGTTGAACAGTGGCCTACAAAAAGACGAATACCCAATGAACAGGCAGCAGGAATCTTTAGCCTTTGCGGCTTAACCATACTGACCTCTTACTCCACAACCCATTAATACCATGTTATTACCTGCCGAACATGTATTTGATCTCATGAATGAATATGGCGGCCACTCGCGTCCCTTCCTGTTTGGAATTGATTTTGACGTAAGCCATGGCTTTTTCATTGAACCGGGTAAAGCCCTGGAAGCAGGCATTTTATTTAATATTAATGGGATTGGAAATCATCCGGAGTCCTCATATAAGTCATCCATTGTTAATATGCGGAAAAAGCCGGTTGAGCGGCATGTATATGAACATGCATATGGTTTGGTTCACTCTAACCTGGTTGCAGGAAATTCGTACCTGGCCAACCTTACTTTTCCAACCAGCATTGAGTTGAATATGTCGCTGCCCGAAATTTTCGCACGCAGTAGAGCCCGTTACCGGCTTTTGTTCCGGGATGAGTTTGTGGTCTTTTCGCCTGAAATTTTCGTCCGGATTGAGGATGGAACCATACATTCTTTCCCTATGAAGGGAACTATAGATGCCGCACTGGAAGATGCGGAAAATACAATTCTTAATGATCCTAAGGAAACAGCCGAGCATAATACCATTGTTGACCTGATACGTAACGATCTGAGCATGGTGGCCTCAGCTGTTAAAGTGGACCGCTTCCGTTATATTGAGAAAATCATCACTCACGAAAAGACATTACTACAGCTGAGTTCGGAAATTTCAGGCCTGCTCCCGCCCGATTATCGGGATAACCTGGGCAATATCTTCCGAAAGCTATTGCCCGCCGGATCCATTTCGGGAGCCCCAAAGAAAAAGACCCTGGAGATCATCAGCGAAGCCGAAACCTACGCACGTGGCTTTTATACCGGTGTGTTCGGGTATTATGACGGCTCCGGGCTCGACTCAGGCGTTATGATCCGCTTTATCCGGAATAACAAGGGAAAACTTGAATTCTGCAGTGGCGGCGGGATCACGGTAAACAGCAATCCGGAAAAGGAATACAACGAACTAATCGACAAGGTGTATGTCCCCGTTATTTGAGACCATCCGGCTGCAGGACGGCATATTGCATAATATGGAGTACCACTCCGACAGGCTAAATAAAAGCCGGAAAGAGCTGTTTGGGGCTGACGACCGCCTTGATCTCTTGTTGTGTATTCATATACCTGCTGAGTGCAAAAAAGGCTTGTTTAAATGCAAAGTAACCTACCGTTTGAAAATGGAAGAAATTTCATTTTCAGCCTACCAGCCCCGCCGAATTGAATCACTTCAACTCATTGCCGACAATGCCATCAGGTATAACCATAAGTTTGTGAATCGTGATCACATCAACCGTCTGTATGCTCAAAGAGGACATTGTGATGACATATTGCTTGTAAAAAATGGACTGATCGCCGATACCAGTTTCTCGAATATTCTGTTTTTCGATGGCATCGACTGGTTAACTCCGGCCTCGCCCCTGCTTCCCGGTACAATGCGACGCCATCTTTTGGAAACGAAGCTTGTACGTGAGAAGGTCATAACACCTGCCGATCTGCCAGCTTATCAAAAAGCGATGCTGATAAATGCCATGTTGCCTTTCGACAGCAGCAGGATTCTGGATACGGCGAACATCCGCTTCTGAAACCAGTACCCTTTCCAATATAGCTTGTTCAGGGCATAAAAAAAACCGCTTCCTGTGGAAGCGGTTCCTGAATTTTATCCCTGTAAATTTCAGGGTTTGACGGCAGCAGCTATTTCTTTAGAAAGCAGTTTCATTTCCGCTTCCGGAAAGCTGAGCTTAGGCCTGCTGAAATTAATATCCTCCATGGTGTTAAGAGGCACCAGGTGAATATGGGCATGAGGCACCTCCAGTCCGATGACGGCTACGCCCACTTTCAGGCAGGGAACTACCTGCCTCATCGCTTTTGCAATCCGCATGGCAAACTGCCAGAGGTCCTTGTACATCTCTTCATCTATATCGAAGAGATAATCAATTTCCTGTTTAGGGATAACCAGCACATGGCCTTTGGCCAGCGGGTTGATATCCAGGAAAGCGAAAAACCTCTCGTCCTCGGCTACCTTATACGATGGAATTTCGCCTGCTGCAATACGTGCAAATATTCCTGCCATGATTTTATTGTTTAATGGAGATTTCAACAATTTCAACAGTAATAGAACCTGCCGGGATTACGATGTCCACTCTGTTTCCCTTATTTTTTCCCAGTAACCCTTTGGCAATAGGTGAAGTAACGGAAATTTTTCCCGCTTTCAGATCCGCTTCATTTTCCGGGACCAGGGTATAGGTCATTTCTGCATTGCTTTTCAGGTTCCTGATTTTAACCGTGGACAATATCTGTACCCTCGATGCATCCATTTTCGATTCATCAATGGGACGGGCATTCCTGATCATATCCTGCAGTTTTGAAATCCGCATTTCAAGCATTCCCTGGGCATTTTTAGCGGCATCATACTCAGCATTTTCCGAAAGATCCCCTTTGTCGCGGGCTTCAGCAATTTGCTGCGAAATAAGAGGACGTTCGATATGAACGAGATGTTCCAGTTCCGTTTTCAGTTTTTCGAAACCATCCTTCGTGTAATATGTTACCTGGGTCATATCGGTAGCAGTTTTTTTTGTTAAATAAGAAGAAAAGACCCTTTATCAATAAAAGGGTCCTTTCTGTAAAAAATTGTCTGTTTATGCAGATAGAATCTGCATTTGATTGTTAGAAACTAAGCCTTACGGCCATAGTATGACATCCCTTGAAAGGGTTGGAAGCACGGTATGAATAATCAACTGAGAAAACTGATTTTTTCTCCTTGTTAATCGGGACCTGTACGGTAACTCCGGCACTGGGTCCTGTAAGCGCAGTAGTGCGTTGGGTGGTGTTGATACCATCTTCATATGTATAAGCACCACGTACCATAAGATAATCTTTTAATTTATACTCGCCTCCAAGAACATACTGGTCCTTATAGAAAGCATTTGATATAAATGCCGCTGCAAGTGTAAAGGTATGTGTTTCGCTGAATAGAAACGCATAAGATCCTCCAATGTTCAATTGTGAAGGCATTTCGAAATCGGCCGAACGGTGTTCAACGGTGAACTTGCTTTCCTGTCCCGGGAGGAAACTACGGATTGATAATCCATCCCCTTTGAATTTCATGGTTGGACCCACATTTTTCAGGGATATCCCGAAATGGATGTTTTCCTTTTCACCGGTTACATACTGAATACCGGCATCCACGGCCACGCCCTGAGCTCCCACGTCGCTAATGGATTCGGAAATAATCTTGAGATTAAATCCCCCATAAATGGAGTTGGAGAAGGCTTTGGCGTAAGCAATGTTGATATTCATGTAGGATGGTGAAAAAGTTCCGATTCCGCCTTCGGGCAAATCCACAGTGGTTATGGGCAGGTCGCCGAAACTCATCGTCATAACGGATACACCCAGTACGCTGGACTCCCCGATTTTCTGAGCAAAACCAAAGTTATTAATTCCGATTTCGGAACCTTTTAACCATTGCGTGTTGCTGAAGATGAGCTCAGTTTTAGGAGTGAATGCTAACCCGGCCACGTTGGTATAAATACTTTCGAGACCAAAACTGTTGGCAACATTTACTCCGCCCCATCCTGAGCTGCGGGCCCAGGGATTGATTAGCAGTTCCGAAGCTCCGGCCTGTCCCGACCGGTCCTTGTTACCGGCCAGGGTGACCAGTGGAAGAACCATTATAGCTGTCAGGAGGACCGCGATGATAGACTTATAGATATTTTTCATTTGTAAAGCCAGTTTTAAGAGTTTAAATTGCTGTTTTCTCCTGATAAATTAGAATGCATTTAAGTCAACAGGACGAAGTGATCCGAACCATTTGATGACTTTTTCACCCTGATCAGTCTTTACGTGGATAATATACACACCACCAGCAATAGGAATACCTGCAAAGTTTTTGAGGTCCCAGTCGATCGAGGTTTTGGTTTCATCCTTATTGTATTGTCTGATAATATTACCGTTGGTAGAATATATGGTAACGGTGCAACGCTGGGGCAAATTCACAATCTTAACGCGGTTGTCAAGCTGATTGGTTTCATACTGTGAATAAGCATTGTACGGGTTAGGAACTATATTGATCAGGTCCAGGTCCGTTTTTGCTTTAACCACATTAGCGGTATCCGTCATCACGCCTTTCGTGTCGAAGTTATACATCGGCCAGTAATTGTTGCCGTTTTGCAAACCACTGATCGGAGATGAGAAATATCTGCCATAAGGCCTGGTAATTCTGAGCTTAACAGTAAGGTCGCTGCTGAGCCATGGATTCACATTGCTGGCAATAGGAATGGTTACCCACATACAATTGGAGTACTGGAACGCTCTTACCTGTTTCATCAGCACGGCTGGTGTACGCGGGGTGTTCACTTCTTTCACAAAGTGAGCACAGCCATCGTAAGCCGGATTGTCGAAAGCATCGGCAGGAAGTGTGGAGGAAGGAGCAATAGCCTTACGCTTGTTTGTTACGTGGCCCATTACATAGATAAAATGCTTGCCACCGATCACCGGGCGCCTGGTATCCGTCGTCATACGCCCCGAGGGGTTAAACTTCATATCTCTCCCGTTGTCATCGATAAGCCTGGAGTCTTCACCAAACATGATATTGAGACGTTCGCCTGTTTCAACGTTGATAGCGTATCCAGGGAACCAACCCATGCCTTTTGCAGCAATAAAGGATGAATTCTTTGCCGGATCGCTGCTGACAACAGCCGTGTCACCATCTTGATTCACGGAATTGCCTTTACGGATTTCGAATTGTTTTGCAGCACCTTCAGCCTCGTTGAATTTATTAAAAGGGCATAATTCAATTACGCAGCAACGGCTCCATTTTGATTTATCAGCGGTAAAAACCACATCTACACCCGAAATATCGCTGAACAAACAGCTTTCGCGTGATTTGGTATCAAACTGGATTTCTCCGTGCGATACTCCAACCATAGTATCCTTCATACCAGTTTCGGCCAGCATGTAAGGGGACCAGCGTCCGCCTAACACCCCTTCGTAAACTGCATCCGGGTCAAAGGCGATATCTTTGGCGTTATTCCAGTCGGTGAGTGCATTCCCTGACTTGATCCAGTCGTACATGGATAATCCATCCACATCAGGAACGAAATTCATCCAGGGCTTGGTCGAATCCTGGAAGGTCATGCTTCCACCTAAGTATCCGTTGTTCGGAAGTGCCGGTCCATAAACAGGCAGAATCTGATCGGGCTGACCGGTAGTAGATTTGATTTTTGTATCAATTACATAAGGTCCGGCATATAAGGTTTGCTCAATATTTACAGAAAGCCCCAGATCGAGGAACAATTTTTCACTCTGTGTATTAATGCTGGTATCCGAAGGGTAAACCAGGCCGGTTTTATTATCCACCAGTGACCAGTTGCACACCAGCAGGTTTGTGTCCTGGAGGCCAACTTTGATCCTTACATTATACATGGAATCAAATTTCACGGTATAATTGCCGTCCTTCACGTTTAAAGGGTCAATGACTTTCACATTGATCGGGCCTTTATCCTTTTTATAGGTAAGGTTGTACGCAATTGGGTAATCAGGGCTGCCCGGGACATTGGTCGAATCCACCATTTTCTTCGACATGATTTCGGCAATGGATTCATCCGATAATTCGAGGAACCTGCCTCCGTTACCCTGTCCAGCGGTACGGGTTACAATTAATCCGTCGCCATAAGTACTTTCAGCTGCAATAACGCCTATGGATTTATGTGGTATTCCGGTGTAGGTCCTGATATTCTTTCGGCCAGCCAGGAATGGCAGTTTTTGACCATTCAGCGATTCAGGTATACTCTGCACATAGCTTTTATAGTTATTGTACGCATAAGCTACGGCCAGGTAGTAATACTGTTTATGATTGGTGAGGTCTTCACCGGTAAACAAATCTTTCTTAACCGGGATAGAGTGAATAATTCCATTGTTCCCGCCCAGTACTTCTTCAACCGGTACACTTCCCTGAAGGTTCAGGTCGTAATAGAAGTTTATAAGTTTACTGACTCCGTTTTTAACATCGCATTGGAATGCAAGCCTCGAAAGTTCTGAATTTTTAAGATCGGCTACCGAAACCGTAGCATTTTTCAACTGATACACAAGGTATCCTTCGAAACGGTATAAGGAATCCCAATGTGCATTTTCAGGTCCCTGAATACGTGGATCGTATTCGGAGTATTTTTCCTGGAAGTTGTTACCGGCATCATTTGTTTTACGGTTCGAGATATACAGTATCAGTTCTTTATCCAGTTCACGGATAGTAAGGTCAGGAGCGTTAGGTCCGGAGATAACTTTAAAACAGTTATCGAACAATTGCTGGCATTTATCATCAACCTGTTTCAGCAGTTCCACTGAAGCCAGAGGTCCTCCTGATTGAGCCTGGGCCCAGGGAATACCAACGGTGATATAATTAACGGCACCCGGTTCCAGTACGAACGGACCGGCTGATTCCATGAAACGACGGTCATCAGGAGGGTTGCCTGCGGTAACTTCAGTCCAGTTTTTAGGAACAGGCTGAATGCCTTTGGTACCCCAATCGTATGTATCGGTAGTACCAGGGAACATAAAGTCGCATTCGATAGGAGGAACAATGTTCCCTGTACCGTCGTGGCCGTTGCCGCCGTAAATCATTTTGGTATTGTCTTTCCAGATACCTTTCAGGTAGTTGTAGTATTCCACAGCCACATCAGGGTCGGTTTTGTAAAATGGTCCACCGTTGTTATGATATACAAAACGGCGCATACCGAAACGTTCATCATCTTCGATGCCGTTTCCAAAGTTTACACCATTGATAGCAGCGGAATTGATGACTTTAAATATAGTATCTACTCCTACAATTTTCTCCAGGGTATCGCCGTCCCATTGTACCAGCTGAGCTCCGCCGGTGAACAACTGATCAGGATATCCTTTAAGGTGGAACGAAGGATCACCCTTTATTCCAGGGTTATCACCGTTTAATTTGCTGCTTCCGTCATGATCAATATAAGGGCCCTGGAAGAAGTCGACACCAATTGCAGGAGGTTTATCGCCGTAAGCAAATGATTGTCCGTTACCATCCACAGCAGTTCCGTTATAACAGTATCCTAATCCGCGCATTACATCGCATCCCACAAAGTCGTCTTTTGCGAATCCAAGGTCCGTATCAACCCACTGGCTGAAATAAGTCTGGGTTAAACGATAGGTGGAACGGTTGATAATTTCATAACTATAAAAAGTCATGTTATTGATTTCGTCGTTGGTTGAAAATCCGAAAGCCTGAGCCCTGATTTCCAAACCAATAGGCTCGCCTTTTGATTCACTGTGAATATTTCCTTTATCGTTGAATACCCACCACAGAGTAGCATCGCCCTTGAGCACCTGGTCGACCAGATTGCCGTTTTGGGTTTTATTGTAATAAATATCCTCAGCAGTGAGGGTTTTGGTATTACATAATTCGTTCGAAAGGTCATAATACGGATAATCACCGTCATTTACAGGATCATAGTTTCCGTTAGGTCCATCGGCACCCGGAGGAGTGTTGTCAAAGAAAGGAGCCAGGTAAAAGCTCTGTCCTTTAGCTTCTTCACCGTGAGCAGGATAGGTAAGAATGGAGGAGGGAACCTGGTAATCAGGATGTCCTGCCTTATCGTCGAACCATGCCAGGAAATCGTCCACTTCGGCCCGGGTAATGTAATGCAGTTTGTCGTATTTAGCACACACATCAGGGGTAACGGAAGCTGTACCGTCGATGGTAAGGGGTCCCGGCCAGTAGTCGTTACCCACCTGGCGGTAGCGCAGGGCTGCCATTTTTAACTGCCCGTTTGCATCGAGTCCGCCGATCCAGAGTGCGGCCGAGAACATCGACATTTTTTTTGAGCCTTTAGGGATTTCATATTGTGCTACCTCAAAGTCCCACCACATGTCGCCGCCGGTATTGATACGGGTACGTACATTGTTTATTTCGAGCCATTTAAAGTTTGCACCAGGAGTACATCCAGCAGCTGTTTGCTTTACTACAGCCGGAGCTCCTGATTTATAATGAACCTGCTCTGCCCTGGCGGAATTAACCATCAGCAGTAAGCTCACTACTATCGCCGGTAGAATACGGAGTATATTTTTCATAGTACTTGTTTGTTTTTCGTTTCTATACTGTATGAGATATCGATCAGAAGCTTATACCTACACCTACACGGATCATACGAGGCGAGCTGAAATTGTAGGGATTGTTTACGGCGATACTATACATATCGATGAATGACTGGGTATTGAGCTGTGAATTGATCTGTGACTGGTATTCGGCAGCAGCCAGATATCCGTCATCGTTAGGGTTACCCGTTGCAGCATATACGCCCATGATGTTCTTGGTGTTGAGGATATTCAGCACCTGGAGGTATACATTGAGGAAATACTCTTTCTTGTTGCCTTTGGAATCTTTTCCTGTTGCCAGGGTGATATCCTTATCTAAACGACCATCCATCCTGAATGACCATGGCAGACGTGAACCGTTGAGCGAACCCTGGATAATATTGGTGGTTGAAACCAGACTTGAAATTTTACTCGAACGGGTATAAGGAGTTCCTGATCCGCCATTCATGGTAATATTGAAACCGGCATTTTTCAGAATTTGAATACCGTTGATTACCGGTCCGTTATATTCGGTACCTTCACCATAACGGAAGTCGATATTCATCTGTATGGCATGACGTTGGTCGGCGTCGAGCGGGATAAGGTTACGCAGGTTAGGCTGGCCCGAGCGGATAAGAGCAGCGGAGGTTTCAGGGTTCGATCCCGTACCGTTGGCAAACTGCAGGGTGTAGTTAGCCCTGATGCGCACATTACCGGTACGGCGTAAGTCGTAAGCCACAGTAAATCCTTTTACCGTTCCAAAGTCGATATTATTATAGGAATAATAGGTTTTTGGGAAAGCCCCGGTATACCTGTACGACTGGATCTGATCGCGCGATTCAATATAGAATGCCGAAATGTTCACCGATGAGGAGTTCGACAGTTTCTGCTGGAAACCTAATTCGTAGTTCACATTTTTCTCCGGTTTCAGGTTTGGATTCGTCATGGTTGGATTTGAATCGTATTCCCAGAAAAGGTAACTCAGCGGGTTGAATGTGGCATTTTGTTTTGGCCTTTGGGTTATAACGTCGTAGTGAGCATAGAATAAAGCCTCATCCGAAATAGGGAATGAGAAGGATATACGGGGCATTACCGAGATCTGGGGAACATAATCGGCAAAAGATTCGCTCGTTATGGTTCTTTTGTTAGCCTCGGTACCAGCCAGGTAAGGGGTGATACCGTTACCGGCATCCAGACGCAGGGAAGGGTCGAGCAGTACCGATCCTTCGGCATCGTACCAGTTATTCCCGTTGCGGTATCCCATGATACGCGTTGGTTCGGTAAGGTTGTCGACATACACGGCGTAATTACTTCCCATACTGGTAGGAATTGCGCCCAGGTCTTTCACTTCAGCCACCGTTTTCACAGGGTAAAGTGAATATGGATCCTTCAGCGTACTCTGGTTAGCATCGAAACGGTCGACACGAACCCCTACGTTGAAAACCAGGTCGTCGAATGAAAATTTATCGGAAATATAACCGGCCATATAAATAGGCTGACTCGGTGCAATTTCACGGGTGTAGTTTCCTTTTGAATCCTTGGCATTATAAAAATCCATAGTGCTCGGGTTCGAAGTGAGTTTATTGCCGTAATAATCATAACCTCTTGCAGCAGCAAACGGGGTTCCGCTATTCAGGAATTCGTCCGGGCTGAAGAAATTCACGGAAATAGGCTGGTTCAAATTTACTGTATGCCTTACACTGTTCCCATCGATATAGGATATGGTTTTCGAATTGAGGTCATAGGAATTCACATCTATCCATTCGGTTCCGTTTTCGGCTAAACCCATGGCTGAGCGCAGGTTTTTGTCGAAAGTGCGCTGGGATGCTCCGTCATATTTACGGTTGTAATCGGTTTGGGTAACCGAATAGGTAGTACCGCCAACGGTAACATCAGCAGGATAGGTTACTATAGGATTGTTCAGGTCCAGCTGGATAATATGTGAATTGGTGAGCTGGTACATCTGCGACCAGAAAGCGGTAGGCGCATACGAATAGCCACTCGAGCTGTAACGTTCGAAGGTGAAGCCCAGCTTGATTTCATGGTTTCCCACGTCGGCAGAGAGGTTCATATTGGCAGTTACCTGCTGTGTTGAATTTTTACCGTATCCGGCCTGAATATTTCCCGGTGCTGACCATAAACTGTAAACCCCGCCAAATACGCCGTTAGGAGTATTGCCGTTCAGCATTCCGCCTCCGGCATAAATCTGATCGCGGCTGACCGGGTTCGGGTTAAACGGATTCTTGCTTAAGATATCGTAGTAATTGGTGGTGTAATTGGCCAGAATTGGATTAAACTCGGCACGTTGAAAGGTAACCAGGGTATCGGCAAAACCGTTCATCGTCAGATGAAGTGAATCCATCCCTCCGGTAGTATCGATACGTGCATCGTATCCTTTCATTTTATAGGTATCAAAACGGCCTACATAGCCATAAGCAAAAAGGTTGTCCTTCAGCTCAGGATCTTCGGTCTTGTTCTGCAGGCTGGTATAGTCGGCCTGTAACGAATAATATACATTCTTGATCAGGTTGCTGCCTTCCTTTGATGCGGGGAAGCGCTGGGTGAACCTGCCGAAAACGCGCCATTCATTCCCGCTGGAGTAGGAGTTGCGTTTGTAATTGAAAATGGAGTTATAGAGGCTGAAGTTATTGCCGGCGTACATTCTATAGGAACCGCCAAATGAAAGGTTGGTATTTCTGCCTGTTTTAACATCCAGTTTTCCTGAAGTGTTGATATCGTAGCCATCGCTGTTGAGTGAGCTTTTAATGGATTCCAGGTCACTTTTGCGAATAAATTCCGCATTCTGATAGGTCCCCGAACCGGTTCCGGAAGCTCTCAGTGGATTTTTCTCAAGTTCAGCCAGTTTGGCGTCATTTACCTTGTAGAGTCCCATGGGTAGAGTGGCTCCGTCCTTATGATAGTTGAAGTCAGCTGCGATAAAATATCCCAGAAACGCTTCGGTTTTAGCTTTATTCATAAACAAAGGGCCGGTAAGGTTAACCCCTACACGGTGACTTCCGTATGGATCGAGGAACTGTGAAGTCTGTAGCTCCACTCCACCGCCGAATTTACGTGAAGGACCTTTGGTAGTGATATTGATAATACCGCCGGTTGCATCGCCGTACTGGGCAGGCACACCGCCCAGAATTACCGATACCTGCTCAATGGCCGATTCCGGCAGGCCGCCGTTACCGCGAACCCTGATACCGTCAATATAGGTGACGTTACCATCGGAACGCTGTCCGCGTACATTGCCCACTTCCCCGTCGCGGGAGAAAACCCCTCCCACGCTGGTGGCGATGGAAGCAGCATTACGGCTGGGCATCTTTGAGATTTCCTCAGAGGTAACCGTGGCACCGGTAACTGTTTTATCCTTATCGATAAGAGGAACCTTGTACTTGGTGATGGTTACTCCTTCAACCTGAATGGCGGAAGATTCCAGTTCGATATTCAGGTATTCAATAATACCCGAACGAATCGGAATTCCTGTGATCTGAACCGGTTTGTACCCCAGGAAAGAGGCCTTGATGTCGTAAGTTCCCGGTGTAATCGGTTTAATTGTGTACTTGCCATCGATGTCAGAGGATGTTCCACCGGCCTGTGTTCCCTTGTTCTCAATAATAATATTGGTGAACGGGATTGGCTCTTTGGTCAACTTGTCGATAACTTTGCCCTGCAACGCACCCGATTGGGCTAGTAACGCTACGTTTGCTGTTAGTAGCAAAACAAGGAGAAAGAGTAATTTTCTTGCCATAAAGATTAGTTTTTATGATGCTTAAGATAGGAATAGCCTACCTTGGAAAAAGCGTGTAAAGGTAAAAAGATTTTTAACTTCTCTTAACAAATCATCAGCCCCCAAAAGAAATTCCCGATTAAAAATACTTTGGATTCAGTAATTCACTGAAAATGACAGCTTCGCGCAGATCAAATTTCTTCGAAATACTCTCATCCTTTGTCAATTGCTGTTGAAGTACATGTGTTTTCGGGTCTTTTCCCGCTTCATCCCCCGGAAAAAACGTTGGTGGTGTTGGAATACGGGTATACCCGTCCGAACGTTTCGGCATTTCAGGGTTCATTGTATTCTTCGCGGGGGATACCGGGGCATGCGCAATCTCGGCTTGTGGCCTTGCAGGAACAGGAACGGGTTCACCGCTGAGTTCACGAAAAATATCGTCGAGTAGCGATCTGCCGCTTCTTTGATTTCCGGGGATGGGCAGGGGCGACGATTGAGAGGGCCCTGTGGGAGGCATACCCGGAGATTGCTGCTTCCGCATGGCTTTTTGCCTGGCCGAGTACAGGGAGTAGGCTACCCATACAATACCTATGAGAATGTAAATCAGGTTTTTCATTGGTGTATTCCGAAAGAATTAGTCGGAGTAAAGATACAATTTATATGACTAAAATAACGCCTTCTCTTCCATGCTTCGGCAGGGTGCCTTGCCAAATCTGTTTTCAGGTAAAGGATAAATATAAACCGTTCAAATGAGTTCCATCCTATGTTGAACAATCCATAATTGCAACTCTTTGCTTTAAGGAATCCTGTTCATCCCTGGCAATGCGAAATTGACCAGCATATGATTGTTTGCATCCAGGGAAGAATGATGAAAAGACTTAGCATAAAAACGTAGCAGGTGGGAATACCGTTTCGACTACAAATCCTGCTGACTCAGCCTAAATTTTAATCTCATTTTTATTTTACCAGGGTTCCTGTATATGCCCGGCCGGCGGGTCAAGCATACTAACCAGCCTCAGTATCCGCTTTATGCCGGAAGAGCGGAAATCAGCGTTCATCCGCCGGTAATCCGAAAGTCGTTTCTAAACATTTATCTCAATTGCATTTTGTCTTTGAGAACATCCCGCGCTTCCTGGGTTTGTTGAACACTGCAGCCTGCTTTTTGGTATGCTTCATCATCTTTTTCGCATCCTTGCTCTGGTGTTTATAATGCTGTTTCAGGGCTTTATCGTATTCGGCATTTGCCTTTTTATCGTTTGAAGCCTTTTTTCGTCTTTCAATGGATTGTTTGTCGCGTTGAAGCAAACGGCAACCGCTGCCGGTGAAGGCAAATGCGGCTAATGCAAGGAAAGCTGTCAGAAGTAATAGCCGGCTTTTATGAATTGGGTTAAACATGGTTCCTGGGTTTGATGAGTAATGCAAAGAAAATGATAATTCCGTTCACCCCTGACGGCAGCTGTGAAGTGGAATGCAATTTTAATCTTCCCTTTGCGTTTTGAGAGGGTTAAGAATTACTTTTGTAACGAAAATTCTTTGTAATAATTACCTTATGCGAATCCTGATCCTGACAATTCTTCTTCTCCTTGTGGTTCCCGGGTGCAGGAAGGATAAACAGCCATTGATACCCTATGTATATGTGAATATACAGCTGTTCCCCGATTCGATGGACTATATCCCTGAAGGCGGGTTCAAATACATCGACTATGCAGGATACCGCGGAATTGTGATTTATCGGTTGCTGCACGAACAATTTATGGTATACGAGCGCTGCTGCCCTTTCGATCCTGAAAAAACCGGGGCAAGGGTCACGGTAGATGTTTCGAAAAGCACCTGCAGCGATTCAGTCTGCAAGTCGAAATTTATCCTCTACGACGGTTCGCCCTATGCAGGCCCTTCACCCTACTCTCTGATGACTTACAGGTGGTCGTACGACGGGGAGATACTGCAGATTTATAACTGAGACTTCCGGATGACTGGCTTCAGCTGATAATAACTATGACACAGAATAAAAGCAACAAGGGCTGCCATAAAAATGACAGCCCTTGTTTTATTGATTGTAAGCCTGTTTGCTGGTTTCTAGTAACGGTAGTGGTCGGCCTTGTAAGGTCCGTCGGCCGAAATGGAAATATAGGCAGCCTGTTCGGGAGTGAGGCGGGTAAGTTTAACGCCTAATTGCTCCAGGTGAAGCCTTGCAACTTCTTCGTCGAGGTATTTAGGTAAACGGTAAACGCCTACTTCATATTTATTCTTCCACAAATCGAGTTGAGCCAGGGTTTGGTTTGAAAATGAATTGCTCATCACAAACGATGGGTGGCCGGTAGCACATCCCAGGTTCACCAGGCGGCCTTCGGCAAGCATAAATATAGCATGTCCGTCAGGGAAAACATATTTATCCACCTGAGGTTTGATTTCAATTTTCTCTACACCCGCCAGAACGTTCAGTTTATCCACCTGAATTTCGTTGTCGAAATGGCCGATATTACAAACGATAGCCTGGTCTTTCATTTTGGTCATGTGCTCCACCGTGATCACATCCCTGTTACCGGTAGTGGTAACATAAATATTTCCTTCGGCAAGGGCTTCTTCAACGGTAGTGATTTCGAAACCTTCCATGGCAGCCTGCAGTGCGCAGATAGGATCAATTTCGGTAACAATCACCCTGGCGCCATAGGCACGCATGGAGAGGGCACAACCTTTTCCCACATCGCCGTAACCGCATACTACAACTACTTTTCCGGCCAGCATAACATCGGTGGCACGTTTTATTCCATCGGCCAACGACTCCCGGCATCCGTAGAGATTATCGAATTTCGATTTGGTAACCGAATCGTTTACATTGATGGCAGGAATTAAAAGTTCTCCTTTTTCCATCATCTGGTACAAGCGGTGAACGCCGGTAGTTGTTTCTTCCGAAACGCCTTTCCATTCAGCAACAACGCCATGCCATTTCATAGGGCTTTCAACATAGGTATCCTGCAGCAGTTTCATGATAACCTGCTCTTCAGCATTTTCGGCCTCTTTTTCGAGTAAGGCCGGATTATTTTCGGCAGCATATCCTTTGTGGATCAGCAGGGTAGCGTCGCCACCATCGTCAACGATGAGGTTCGGGCCTTTTCCGCCTTCGAAGGCCAGGGCCATATTGGTACACCACCAGTACTCTTCGAGGCTTTCGCCTTTCCAGGCAAATACAGGAATGCCTGCGGCAGCAATAGCGGCAGCGGCATGATCCTGGGTTGAGAAAATATTGCAGCTGGCCCAGCGTACTTCGGCACCCAGTTCAGCCAGGGTTTCGATCAATACAGCCGTTTGAATGGTCATGTGCAACGAACCGGTGATGCGTGCACCTTTGAGCGGTTTTTCGGCCGAATATTTACGGCGTATGCTCATCAGGCCGGGCATTTCTTTTTCAGCAATTTCAATTTCCTTCCGGCCCCAATCGGCCAGGGCTATATCACGTACTTTAAATTTCATAGTAGCGTCGATAGTAAGATGTTCCATTTAATGTTAGATTTTAGGGTACAAAGGTACAATTTATTTGAAAATCAGTCCATATATAACTCAAAAGGGGTTATATAGTTTTTCGTAGCCTTAATTATATGCCCTGCTTTACCTGAATCAGGATAAGTTTGCTTTAAAAGGATTCAAAATTTCAGAATAACTCAAATTAAAATTATCTTTGTTGCTGAAAATACTCAAAATAACCGAAAGATACACACTTTCCGGGTTTAAATACCCACTGGAGTTTTATTTTAGGATGTGTTGAAGCTGCGATGTTTTCACATGGACCTGGCTAAGCTGATCAGATAGCTTAAACGCAGCATCCGGTTTTTTGAACTCGCATGCACAAATCAAAGCAACTTTGGTTATTTTGCTGAATCCCACATTGGCACAAGCGTTTTGAGTCAAAATAGTATAGCCACACCAATTAAATACAAATTCACATATGAAAAAATCTCTACAACTTGTTATCGCAGCACTCTTATTTTTTTCGTGCAATTTGCTCTATTCTCAAAATCATACGATTAAAGGAATAGTTAAAGATGAAAAAGGAACACCCCTGGAATTTGTATCAATCGCTGTGAAAGGCACCAGCAGCGGTACCATAAGTGAAGCTGACGGAAAATTCTCACTGTCGACCGGTATCAGCTCACCAACTTTAGTGATTTCTTCAGTCGGATATGAAACCAAAGAAGTGGCAGCAAAAAGCAACTTCATTGAAGTTCAACTTAATTTACTGAATACCAGCCTCAACGAATTTGTTGTTGTCGGGAGCCGGAACCCTAAATTGAGTAAAATGGAAACCCCGGTTCCGGTAGATGTTGTGAATCTGATGAAATCGAGAACTCTTACACCTCAAAACTCAGCTAACGACATGCTCACATACCTGATTCCATCTTTTAACTCCAACCGTCAATCGGCATCCGACGGAACCGAGCACATTGATCCGGCCTCGTTGAGAGGACTGGGACCTGACCAGGTTTTGGTTTTGGTGAATGGAAAAAGAAGGCATACCACTTCGTTGGTGAATTATCAGAATACGGTTGGAAACGGTTCGGTTGGAACCGACTTAAGCGCCATACCTGCTTCGGCCATCAAACGTATCGAAGTGTTGCGCGACGGGGCCGCCGCCCAATATGGTTCCGATGCTATTGCCGGGGTTATCAATTTAATTTTAAATGACAATATTGGCTTCCAGGCCGAAGCTACTTATGGCCTAACTTCCCGTAACGATGGTCAGACAACGGATTTGAACCTGAATTACGGCGCCAAACTGGGCAAAAAGGGTGGTTTTATCAACCTGACAGCTGAATATAACAATCGTCAGAAAACAAACCGTTCGCAAAATAACAACCTTATCATTTTTGATCAGTCGGAGCAAAACAATTATTTTGCTTACGATTTTTGTGATGATCCTGCCGCTGCCCGCAAAATTGATGACGACCTTCTTGCCTCAAAAGGACTTAGCCGCGACGATTTCAACTTCCAGGTTGGGGACGCCAAGATCCAAAATGTCCAGGGTTTCTTAAACTCAAGCATTCCATTAAGCAAAAACACCGAACTTTATTTTTCGGGCGGAGTAAGCAAGCGGAATGGTATTGGATTTGGCTTCAGGCGCTTGCCAAGTGAAACCGGAAATGTGGTTGCCTCATTATTCCCAAATGGATTTCAACCCGAATTAAAATCTGACATCTCTGATCTTTCGTTAATTTCAGGAATACGGTTTAAACTCTCCGACTGGAAATTTGATGTAAGCAACACCATTGGAAATAATACTTTCAAATACGAAGTATCCAATACCAATAATGCTTCTATGGGTGCTAGCAGCCCAACTGATTTTAAGGCCGGAAGCCACTCGTTTTTACAAAATACGGTAAATGCCGATGCATCGCGCTCGTATGCCTCTTTTTTAAGCGGGCTCAATGTGGCCTTCGGCGCCGAATTCCGTTTGGAAGATTACCAGATCAAAGCGGGCGATGAAGCTTCGTATATTAACGGCGGTGCACAATCCTTCCCGGGCTTTTCACCATTGAATGCATTGAACAAACAAAGACACAGCATAGGAGTTTACGCTGATGTGGAAGCGGATATTACCAGGCGATTCCTGGTAGGCGTTGCCGTGCGGTATGAAAACTATTCCGATTTTGGCAATACCACCACCGGTAAATTAAGCTCCAGGTATAAAATAACTGACAACTTTTTTGTACGCGGTTCGTTGAGCACCGGATTCAGGGCTCCTTCCTTACAGCAAACCTATTTCAACAATATAGCTACCGATGTGGTAGATGGCGTGATGTTAAATTCCGGTATTTTCCGCACCGACAGTGAGCTTGCCAGGCAGCTCGGAATCCCTAAACTTAAAGAGGAAAACTCCAACAACTACAGCCTCGGCCTTGTGTACACTCCTGTAAAAAAATTAAATATTACCATCGATGCATACCAGATTAACATCAAAAACAGAATTATCCTTACCGGTAATTTAGGGAACGATGCTTATGGCGATCCTGTTCCTGAACTACAGGCTTTATTTGCACAGTACGGCGCTCAAACCGGACGTTTCTTTACCAATGCCATCAACACCACAACCAAAGGACTTGATTTGGTAATTGACTATACTTTTGCTTTAGCCGGTGGCAACATGAATGTTTCGTTGCTGTACAACTACAACAAAAACAAGGTGGATGATAAGTTAAATTCAATTCCGACAGCATTCGTTGGACAGGAAGAAGTTTATTACGGACCGCAGGAAAGAAGCCTGATCGAAACCAACACTCCGAGAAGCAAAGGAACCCTGGCCCTGAATTACGACCTTAAGAAATTCGCCTTTTTGTTACGTAATACCTATTTTGGTGAGGTTACCAGAAACGGAGCGCCGTTTGGCGTGGATCAGAAGCATGCCGGGAAAGTGGTTACCGATTTGAGTGCTTCCTATAAAATAACGCCTAAAATTATTTTTGCAATAGGCGCTAATAACCTGTTCGATGTTTTTCCCGACTTACAGGTTTACGAAAACAGCTATTTCGGCGTATTTAAATATGCCCCGGTTCAAATGGGAACTACCGGCTCTTACTTTTTTGGAAGGATAAGTTGCAGCCTATAAAACAATGTTCAATCACTGAATTACTTTGTCAAGGTGCAAATCCTTGACAAAGTTTTTTTATTTAATACCTGCTTAAAAAATTGAAAAAAATCACCTGGATTACCGCCACAGCTTTAGTGGTTTCAAACATGATAGGAACCGGGGTCTTTACTTCGTTAGGCTACCAGGTTGCCAGTTTAACAAATACCTATACCATCATTTTGCTTTGGTCAATAGGAGGTGTTTTAGCCTTGTTCGGGGCGTTTTGCTATTCCGAATTAGGGAATTACTATAAAGAAACCGGAGGCGATTACATCTATTTATCCCGCGGCTTTCATCCCGTTTTCGGGTACCTGAGCAGCTGGGTTTCGCTGATTGTCGGCTTTTCGGCACCTGTTTCCCTGGCAGCTTTGGCTATGAGTAAATATCTGCAGATTTTCGGACTGGGATTAGGCAAAGGCTTTGCTATAGGAGTTATTATTCTGATCGCCCTTTCTCAATCATTTAGCTTAAAAACAAGCAGTGATTTTCACAACCTGTTTACCATGCTGAAAGTTGTTTTTGTGTTGGCGTTGATAGGTCTGGGTTTATACATTGCTCCGGATGCCGTGAATGCATTAAATTTTAGTGCCAGCTGGAAAAAAGAAATACAAATGCCCGAATTTGCAAGTTCACTGGTGTTTGTGGCTTTTGCTTATACCGGATGGAATTCGGCTTCATACATTGTGGGCGAAATTAAAAATCCGACAAAAAACCTTCCCAAATCACTTATTGTAGGAACCTTGTTTGTGACCTTGGTTTATGTTTTCATAAACTATGTATTCCTCAAACATGCAAGCATTCTTTCCCTGGTTAACCAGGAGGATGTAGCTTCCATTGCCTCAAAAGGTTTCCTGGGAATGAACGGTGCTAAATGGGTTAGTTTCTTTATTGCTTTACAGTTAACAGCAACTATCAGCGGTTATTTATGGATAGGGTCAAGAGTAAGTTTTGCGACCTCCAAGGAAAATAAGCTGTGGAGTTTTATGAATAGATCAAGGAATGATATTCCTTACCTGGCGCTGTGGATTCATGCCTGTATTGCAATCGTGATCATTTTAACGGGCGAATTTGAACAGATTTTCATCTATGCCTCCTTCCTTCTCCAGATACTAAGCACCATAGCGGTAGCAACCGTGTTTACAATCCCCTCACTGAAACGCAGGATATTCAAAGGAAAATATTTCTGGATTTTCCCTGTGGTATTTTTAATTTTTGGGGTATATATTTGCTATTTCACCTTTGTTGCTCACCCTAAGGAAAGCATTATCGGATTATCAACCATAGTGTTAGGATTGATTTTCTATTCATTCGACACCAAACTTTCGAATAAATCAGATATAATT
>CAIPFN010000128.1 GCA_903864265.1 uncultured Bacteroidales bacterium
CGGCTGTATATCAGTAGTTTTATTGATAATGCCGAAGCTTTCAATACATATATACGCCAGCATTGGGGAATTGAAAATAGCTTGCATTGTACCCTGGATATGACCTTCCGGGAAGATGAACCGAGAAAGAGGGACAAGCATGCCGCCCGAAATTTTGCCATCATCCGAAAAATCGCATTGAACATGCTCAAACAGGAAAAGTCAAATATATCCCTGCCATTAAAAAGACATAGGGCAGCATGGGATCCCGACTTCCTGTTGAAAATATTGAAATTTTAAATGCGTTGACCCTGTTATTTATCGTAAGTTTTCGCCCGTTAACGATAAGTTTGTACGTGCTTTGGGCGTTGGTAATATTGCCTGTTATCCGGTCCTGGTCCAGTATGCAGTTGTTGTTGGGCGAAGCGGCAAAGGCTATATCAGCCCCGGCGGGAGGCACTTCCCCTATTGTCCAGTTGCCGGCTGTATTAAAGTCAGTGCTGATGCTGCCCTGCCAAACATAATTGTTGGCTTCCAATGCACCCATTTTAGGCACAATGCCCCTGTTAATCCCTGAATAATCGGTCGTAATCCCCGTCCCGCCTGTGCCAGGCAGGGTAGCCGAAATATAGTAATTTAAGGCTGCTGTGCCTCCCCCTAAAGCAAAACCAGGATTGATGCCCAGGCTATGAGCATCCTGCCCGCTTGCCGTTTGAAAAGCAAGCAAGGTTGTTTTATCAGCCCCAAAATCGCCCAGCACGCCGTTAGTACCGCTCACATAATAATCATTATAATCGATGGTAAGACTGCTGGTGCCATTTATCCGTATCGCATAGTGTTTCCCGGTGGAACCTCCCGAACGGGCATTGTAAAGAATATTATTCCTGTAATTCCTGGCCGAGGTATTGGCATTGCTCCAGAAAGCCACCGTTGAGGAAGTTGTGCCGGTGGGTGTCCCCCCAATATACACGGTGTTGAAATAGCTGCTGTTGGTATTCCCGGCACCCCCCTCATCATATATCCCGAATATTTTATACCCGCTTACAACTCCCACCCCCAGGTTTATAATATTGTCGGAACATGTTGACACGCCTCCGTTCAATGAAATCCCATCGATTTCGGATGCAAGCATCGCGGATGACAGGCTGAGGCTGTGTACAAAATTATTGGAAACAACAGATCCGGAGGATGAGCCTGAACTATAGATGCCATAAACATAAACGGTGGCTGAACCATTTGTACTGGAAATATCATGAACCGTGTTGCCCGTTGTGCTCTGCGTTAAGCCCGCTGTGGCCGAAGCCTGCGAAATTCCTATCACGGATGCGGCTACCTTGGTACTCGACTGCCCGCTGGCGCTGCTGATATTGCGAACAACATTATTCTGTATGGTATTGGTTCCGTAAATAGTTTGAATGCCCCTGGTCCGGGTAAGTGAATTGATGCCGGTATAGGAATTGGTCAGGTTGGCAATGGTGTTTCCTGAAATAAAAGTGGTGGCGGTGCTGGCACTGTATATGCCATAGAGGTCCTGTTTGTCGAGCGACAAGGCAGCTGTCGAGCTGACATGCAGGCTGTTGGCCGAGGTAAGGCTGCCAAGCAGATTGCCGGAAATGGAAGTAAGCGCGGCTAAATTCCGCACATAAATGGTTTCTAATCCATGCGAGTAATACACTGATCCAGTAGTGGTTATTGACCCAATATTGTTGTTGCTGATGCTCACCGGCGCAAGGCTGTTTTGTATCATCCCGTGTGAAGTGGAGTACCCGTTCGACTGGCCTGAAAAAATAACCGTTGGAACCGAAGTATATCCTTCACCTGCGCTGTTGATGGTGATGCCAGTTACGGCACCTCCGCTGATAACCGCCGTTGCGGTAGCCTGAACCGTACTTCCAGAGCTTGAAAAGTTGACTGCCGGCACCGTGGTATATCCACTGCCGCCATTCAGAAGCGTAACCGTGTTGATGGCCCCTCCGCTCAGGGTTGCCGTTGCCACCGCAACCGGGGTGGTGATGGTAATGGAACCAGTACCTGTGGTTGCCCCTATGGTATTGCCCGTCACATTCACCGATCCTGCATTCACAAAAAAACCGTCCCAGGGATTATCCTCGGTGCTGGTATAGTTCATATTCGAAAAGACATTATTCTGAATTGTGCTTACCGTGGTCGTGCCGCAACTGAGATAAATACCACAAAAATAATCCGTGAAACAGGAGGTAATTGTCAGGGCTAACCCCCCGCAAAGAGCCGATCGCCCACCTATATAATTGTCTGAAATCATAAATCCGTTTCCAGAGGTATTAAGTATTTGTATTCCATAATAGCTCGCAACAGCGGTTGGCACAACCGAACTTGTTTCGTAAAAACTATTTCCGTTGATAGTCCAGGCGGTACTGTTCGATCCAAGATAAACTCCGGCTGACGAAAAGCTGCTGTTGATAAAATCGAAAATATTGTTGTTAAGTATGGAATTCCCGCTATTATCGGCAGGGTAATTACTTCCGCTCGAAAATACGCCATTGGTACAACGGCCCGCTGCATCGCTCGTAATATTATTGTTTTCAATCGAATTTCCGGTATTCCCGCTTCCTGAAGATGAAGTGGAAAACATGATCACACCTCTTGCGGAGCTGGTTTCCGAACCTTTAATAATACAGTATTTCACCGTGTTGCCAGAGGCCGAATTGAACAGGCGGATGGTGGAAGATGACTGTGTATTGGTATTTGTAATGGTAAGGTTTAACGCCCCTGCCTGGTTTACCCTTCCGTCGATGGTGACATTGTCGGCCCCGTTCAGATCAATTACGGTGTTGGCCAGGTTGCCGCTGATGGTAAAGCCCGATCCGGTAGGATAGATGCTTACCGAAGTATAACTTGCGCTTCCTACCCCGCTCGCATTCAGCGCTGCCGTAGCGGTTTCGGTGGTACTGCCGGTAATCTGCAGTATAACTGTGCCTTTGTTGGTGCCGGCATTTATAGCATCGAACGCGGCTTTCATGGTGGTGTAGTTCCCGCCCGGTCCAACAGTTTTGGTAATGCCAAAGGCAGTGCTGGTTATCATCAGGGCCAACGAAATCAGTGTGTAAAGAAGTTTCATGATTACATTCTTAATATCTGATATTAATATCCTTATACCGAAAAAGTAACTTAGCCTGTGCAAGGAATCCTTTTGTCTTTGAAACCGCAAAATCAGCACCACAATCCGATAAAGACAACAGACCTTGGTTCCGGCTTGCATATAACTTTAAGAAATACCCGGAAACAGATTCAACAGTTATCTTAACCCTATAAATGTAATTCTGCCACCCGTAAAATACATGGGTATTCCATACTGTTACTCTATTTTTAGATTCCACTCCAACCTTCAATAAATCAGTGCTGATTCGTGAAACCCGTGGATTAAGGGTTTAATTACGGACCTGGCTTTCCCGGTTTGGTATGTCACCCTGTAAACTGCAACCCGGCACACAAAAACAGGAGGCCGTAACTGGCCTCCTGTTCATGACTGCTGAATATTCAGTTCTTTAGAAATTTTGCTCTACAATGCAGCTGCCGTCAAAGTTTTCAGATCACTTGAATTCCAAAAAACGGTAATACTGATGCCGCATTATCCTGAGTAACATGCAGGTAAAATTTTCCGTTTTTAAAAACGAAGTACTCAAATTCCATATGCGCATTTTTGTAAGAGCAATCGTACAATTCGCCATGTTCCTGTACTTTACAATACTTATACAGCCTCAACCCGCTGCGCGAGGTAACGTATTCCATCAAAGCGGTACAGTTTGCCGGCGCCCATTTGCATCTTACCGGCAGCCTCTCGAACAAACGTCCGTTACAGGAATAGGAATCCACTTTTTTGAGCGGAACTTTTATTATACTTCCGTCACTCATGGTCAGGTTCATGTTAAGTAATCCCGACTTCACGGTTTGGCAGAAGTAAGTCTTTCCATTTACCGTTACATAACTGCTTGCGTCGCCACCGGCCCTCAGTAGCAGAACGGACATAAAAAGTATCAGGAATGCAGATAGTTTTTTCATTGCTTGGTCCTCCTTATTTTTAGGGTTGTTAGTTTATGACTCAAAGGTACTTAACCTACTGGTAATGATGCAATTGTAATCTACCAGACGGCTAAAAGAATCGGTGATCGTTTAGGCGCTCATCCCGGCCTTTTCGCAGTATAAAACGAACCGTTCACCGATAAGCCGAAACCTCAGGATGGCCACGCTTCACGCAATAGCGAACGTGAAAAGCCTGGCCACCTGCCCAAAACAGGCCGGTGGAAAAGGGTATCAAAATGAGGAAGGGCTGTTGAAAGTTATGATATCAGCTTTATAGGCATAAATGGAAATACATTGGTTATTTTTTCTTTTCAATAAGGTCGAAGAAGTTTTTCTGGTAGGTATCGCCTATGGGAATGCGCTGATCGGCAATTTTTATATGTTTCCGCTCAATGGATTCAATTTTACTCAATGCCACAAAATAGGATCTGTGAACCCTGCAGAATTGATGTTCCGGCAAAACCTCCTCCATACCCCGGGCATTCATCAGCGTCATAATGCGTTTGTTTTTGGTGACAATCCGCCAGTAGTCGCCCATGCCTTCCACATATAGAACTTCTGATGCCGTAACTTTTTCGATATGCGTTTCCGTTTTCACGAAGAAATAGTCTTTTTCAGCCGTTTCGGCTGTAACCGTAACTACCTGCTTTCCATCGGCAACATTTACTTCATTCTGCATGCGGTCGTACACTTTGTTTAAGGCCTTTAAGAAGCGTTCGAACGAAATGGGCTTAAGCAGGTAATCGGTCACATCCAGGTCAAATCCCTGAAGGGCATAGTTGTCGTAAGCCGTAGTCATAATTACATATGGCCTGGTTTTCAGAGCGTTGAGCAGCTGAATGCCGGTGAGGTCCTCCATCTGTATATCCAGCAGTATGAGGTCTACCTTGTTGTTACGAAGATATTCCATCGTAGCTATGGCATTATCAAATGCCTGCATCAGGTTCAGGAAGGGAACCTTTGCACAGTAATCTTTAATAATCTCGAGAGCCAGAGGCTCATCGTCAACAGCTATACAATTGATTTTCATCTTGGTTCGTTATTGAATTCGTTAAACTTTTTTTTAGGGCCGGTTGGAACAGCTATCTAAAAGCAACCTACCACCTCCGCTTGCAGCTTATTCATTCATCACCTACCCCGGTTTATCGTGGTCTATTTCAAGATTTATTCTGAACGTATCGGCATCCTGTTTTATCAACAGCCTGTGTTTGCCGGGATAGATCAGTTCAAGTCTTCGCCGTATGGTACCCAGGCTGATCCCGCCCGAAGGTTCATCGTTGGAGGAACCGTTCTTTTTAATGAAATTGATGACCTCAAATTTTATCGGATCACATCAATAAGTTGGGGAGTAGCGACAAAATCTATTACTTTGCATAAAAGGAAAAGCCATCGAAGCGATAAATAAACACTTACTACAGCAATTGTTTCCGGAAGAGTTGTCCGTGCACTTTTCGCTAGCTAATTA
>CAIPFN010000129.1 GCA_903864265.1 uncultured Bacteroidales bacterium
AAGCTCGGATATTTGCCGCCAGCTTCTTTTAGATTCGCAGTCGCCCACGACACCCTTGCTCTTGGCTAATGATATGTACTGCAACACTCATTCGGGACTTGCACCCTATAGAGTATGACCATGCCCGACACACAAAAAAAAGCCCCCGGAACTAACCGGGGGCCTGTACTGGTATATATGTATACTATTTGATCTCCCAGGTATCGCCGCTGTTCAGCAGGTCATCGACACAAAGGATTTTACTGCTGGCTTTGCCTTTAGCGATCTGATCTTCTACCAGGTCATCGTAGGTAGGGTACATAGCCGAACGGATCACGCCCAGTGCGACAGGGAAATGAGGAGGGTACATTTTGGCAAGCATCAGGTGTACGCCCGGATCCTGCTGGTACTGATCGTGTACCAGAAGATCGTCTTCGGTAATGCCATTTTCACCCAACTTAACCACTTCGAGTTGTGTTCCGTTGATGCGTATCCCCTTATCCTTGTTTTTACCAAATACAAGAGGCTCACCATTTTTCAGGTGTATTTGTGCATCGTCGCGCAACTCTTTGTCGGTAACAGCTTCGTGGGTTTTATCGGCAAAGATGATGCAATTCTGAAGAATCTCGATGACGGAGGTTCCGTCGTGGCGGGCGGCTTCGAACATCACTTCGGTCATAAGCCTGACGTTGGTATCCACAGCGCGGGCAAAGAAAGTACCTTGTGCACCCAGTACCAATTCGCCCGGGTTGAACGGGTGTTCAATGGTACCCTGGGGGGATGACTTTGTTACGCTGCCCATGGGGGTGGTAGGCGAAAACTGTCCTTTGGTAAGCCCGTAAATCTGGTTGTTGAACATCACTATGTTAACGTCGATATTACGGCGGATAATATGGATAAAATGGTTCCCGCCTATGGCCATGGAATCCCCGTCGCCGGTAGCAATCCATACACTCAGACTCGGATTGGCGATTTTAACACCCGAAGCAATGGCATTGGCGCGTCCATGTATCCCGTGGAATCCGTAGGTATTCACATAATAAGGAAAGCGTGAGGAGCATCCGATACCGGATACCATCATGAAGTTTTCCTTACGGTAACCTATTTTAGGAAACACGTTGGCAATAGAAGCGAGTATGGCATGTGCTCCGCAACCGGGGCACCATTTTACCATCTGGTCGCTTACAAAATCGGCCTTGTTCAGTTCAACGACCGATCGTTCAATGGTTTTATTTGGAAATTCAAACATAATTTTTACCTCCTAAAGCATTTCGTTAAACTTAGCTACCAATTCAGTAACTGTAAACGGAAGTCCCATTACTTTATTATATTGGGTGTATTTAAAATCGGGTTCTTTCATTCTCAGGTAGTTAACAAACTGCCCACTGTTAAGTTCACACACAATTATTTTTTTAAACCCTGCCAGCACTTCGTGAGTATTACGAGGCAGGGGCATGATATGGTGGAAATGAGCCAGGCTGAATTTCTTGCCTTGTTTCTGCAATTCTTCAACGGCAGCCTGGGTAGTTCCCCGGGTACCGCCCCAGCTTACTACCAGCACATCGCCTTTTTTAGCGCCTACAATTTCCTGTTCCGGAATAAAATCGGCTATCTTCTGGATTTTCGCTTCGCGAAGATCCGTCATAATCTGGTGGTTGGCAGGATCGGAACTCACGTTACCGGAGCCATTTTCTTTTTCCAGTCCGCCGATACGATGGCGAAGGCCTTCGGTTCCCGGTATGGCCCATTTGCGCACCAGGGTTTCCGGATCACGGCGGTAAGGTTTGTATTCCTTATCATTGGGCTCGGCCAAAGGAGGAATAATATCGGGCATATCAGCTACTTTAGGGATGCGGAACAACTGTGATCCGTTGCCTATAGAACCATCGGTGAGCAGAATGACCGGAGTCATATGTTCCATGGCTATTTTAGCCGATTCGTAAGCATATTTAAAACAATCTGCAGGGGTTGAGGCTGCGATAATAACCACAGGAGCTTCCCCATTACGTCCGAACAGGGCCTGCATCAGGTCGCTCTGTTCGCTCTTGGTTGGCAGACCCGTTGAAGGACCGCCCCGCTGAACATCCACGATAACCAGAGGCAATTCGGTCATGACGGCAAGCCCTATGGCTTCGCTTTTCAACGAAAGGCCGGGACCTGAGGTAGTGGTAAGTGCCAGGGAACCGGTATAGCTGGCCCCGATGGCGGAACAGATACCCGCTATTTCGTCCTCAGCCTGGAATACTTTAGCTCCCAGTGATTTATACCGTGCCAGCTCAATCAGTATTTCCGTGGCAGGAGTTATAGGGTAAGATCCCAGGAACAAGGGACGGCCCGAACGCTCGGCAGCGGCCAGGAAACCCCAGGCGGTAGCCACATTTCCCGTAATGTTACGATAGCGGCCGGGAGGCATTTTAGCCTTGGCGATATGGTACGAGGAACCCAGGGTTTCAACCGTGTCGGCATAGCTATACCCGGTTTCGAGCACCAGCTTGTTGGCCTCAATCATTTCGGGTTTCTTTTTGAACTTATCCTTGAAATACACCACCGTGGAATCCAGGCTCCAGCTGAAAATATGGTAAATAATACCCAGGGTGAACACATTCCGGGTACGGTCGGCCGTTTTATTATCAATACCCAATGGCTGCAGCGCATTGCGGGTAAGCATGGTTACCGGGGCTTTCACCAGGTTATAACCTTCGAGGCTATTATCTTCAAGCGGATTGGTTACATACCCGGCCTTTTTGCAGGTAGCTTCATCGAACAAATCGGAATCCACAATAATGGTGGCACCGGGGCGCGTCCATTTCAGGTTCGATTTGAGTGAAGCCGGGTTCATGGCCACCAGAATATCAACGAAATCACCGGTGGTTTCAATCTTCTTCTTACCTACATGCACCTGAAATCCGGAAACACCGGCAATGGTGTTGTGCGGGGCACGGATTTCGGCAGGGTAATCGGGAAATGTAGCCAGGTCGAGGCCCTGAAGCGCAGCTGCATCACTGAAAAGTGTGCCTGCCAGCTGCATACCGTCGCCTGAATCACCACAAAATTTTACAACAACATCTTCTTTCTCGATGAAGTTAATCTGGTCGCTCATGCTTTTCTTTTTTGAATGAATAACGACGCAAAGGTATAAGTTTTTAACAGACCTGAAGTTTAAAATCTTATTTATACAAATTCTAAAAAAGCAAATATTTGCATATATATATGTTTGTCTTACAAGGCTTTAAACGCATATTATCAGTCCGACGGGGTATTAAAACTCAAAGACAGGCCCTGAAATCCGGATGAAAAGGCGACTAATATTATTTTTACACTCTTGATAACAAGAATACTACTTATATTTGCAGAGTAAATTTTAAACTCCCAAAACAAATGGCTTACGTTATTTCTGACGACTGCACCGCTTGCGGAACCTGCATTGACGAGTGTCCGGTTGAAGCTATCACCGAAGGTGATATTTATAAAATCGACGCTGATATCTGTACCGATTGCGGTTCCTGCGCTGATGTATGTCCGGTTGAAGCAATTCATCCTGCATAATTTCACCAGATACAAGCAGAATTTTTAAGGCCTGTTCATTATGGACAGGCTTTTTTATTTTACTCCTTTTGTAGGCGCCTGCAACCAAAGGAAATCGCCAGGGGCATTATATACCGTGGGAAACCGATAAAGCCGGGAAGGCTCTCCGCATCATTTTCGCAAAGGGATTACAATCTGCCTAAAGAGTCCGCAAATACCCGGCAAAGCGCAGCAGGTCATACCGTGAATTGAAATCTACAGGGTTTGATTTTAAATACGATTGAATCGCTGCTTTCTTCCCCGGGAAAAGTGGCCAGATTTTATTCTTCCTGAAAGGCACAAAACCGCTTTTTGGAGTCGCCAGGAAATATAGTACCTTTTTTTCGAACACACGCTCATTGGGCGAAATGAGCTTATACGATCTCCCTTCGGCTTCAATTGAACCATAATATTCCCTGGCAGAATTTGAGCCGGCATAACCGTAGGAATCCTTTTTCAGCTCCTGCTGAAGCGAATAATACTGCTTCATGACTACTTTGACAGGACCAGCACAAATCAGTTCGAGATAGCCCTTATCATAGAAAAAGGTATCGTTATCTATCGCTATGAACATGATTTCGTCGGCATTGGCGACAGCGAGCGTATCCCCCGACCTAATATACTCCATTTCTCCGGGCCAGAGGTTGTAATTAAGTTTTGCTTCAGTACCTGCACCGTTTTTAAAAATAACCTTACCATCTATAAAGCCCGGGTAACGGTATCGTTGCTGAAAGGGAACACAGTCCTGTATCCTGGCCCCAGCCTTAATTGTTACCGTTTCAGTTTTCTGGGCTGATAAACATGTGGTTATCATCAGGATGGCATAAATTGTAAATAATGTTTTTTGCATGGCATGAATTATTTAGGGTTCCGGAATCCGGCAGGGGAAGCTTAAACAGCACTTCCCGGGGAAGAAAAGGCCTGAACCTGAATGACATTCTGCATATAGGTGAGCCACCCGAAGAACAAACCTCAACAACAACATGGCAGAATCCGCCTTATATTAAGAGTTAAAACACTATAAATATAAGTCATTTCCCGAAAACTCACTCGCCTGAATGGCATCTTTTTTAACATAAGTATTAATTTTCATCCCTGTTTCGTCATTAGCTTTCCGATAAAAGATTAGCATTGTCAGAATAACATGGCTAAACATCCGAATTCCACATGTTTTGAGCTATTTAATATTCCGGGCTCAAAAGTATTTTGATGCCACAGATTCACAGATTAAATCAAATAATTAAATTGCCTTTAGTCGTTGAAATAGTATAAATCAGTGAAATTATGCATTATTATCATAATGCTCTTAGCTAATAATCTGTGATCAGCGAAGCGATCTCACCTTAGGTAATCTGTGGCTCTAATGCATGAATATTACCTTTTCATTTAAACATTCATCCAACCAGAATATTTGTTAATTTTATATCGCAATTAAACCAGTCGACCTACCCTTTATTATAAAATTTCCCCGCTATGAAAAATCTCTTCTTCCTTTTAATCGCGTTTATGCCGCTTTTGCTAAAAGCACAGCTGAATGAATGGCTTCCGAACCGGGCCATGACCGACTCGGCGCATAACAACCGGAATGCCTGTTTGTATGACCAATACAACGAAGCCCTGTTATTCTGGGACCAGGAACTCAACAGCACCACTACCCAACTCTGCTACCGAAGTGTATATCCAACCTCTTTAGGCGATCAGCATATAGCTCTTTTTCAGCCTGATGTAAAATTCACTAATCCCAAAATCATTGAACTCTCCCAGGGATCATCATCGAATAAATTCATCCTTGTATACCAGACTAATGAAGGAAATGATATTGACCTGAAATATCTGTTTTTCAGAAACGATGGCACAATTTCAGAACCGGCAGTATTATCTGCCATGCCGGGCGACGATATAAACCTTTGCATCTATGGATTTACCATAGCCTGGGAAAACGCGGGTAAAATCTTCCTTTCCGATTATCAGTCACAAAACGAAATGTTCAGCGAACCGGTGCTTGTTGAAACCACCGGAGGTTTTTCACCTGCTTTTTCAAACTCCTGGCTTCAGTACCTGACCACAGATAATGATAATACCACCCTGAAGGCGAAGCAATATTACTACATGCAGGGAAATTGGGTATTAACAGATTCGGCTTCAAAAGTATTTGCAGGACAATGTTCAGGTTTGAACTCCAGTCAGCCCTGGTTTGGGATGAACCTGTGCATGCAGCAGGACATTGTCAACGAAACCTCAGGCATCATCATTCACGACGATATGTTTCAATCTCAATACCTTCGTTCTCCCTCGTTTAATTATACCCAGCCGGTGATTTGTGATTATATGATCGGTGTGAAATCCAATTTATTTATACTGGCCTACGTTTCGGATTCGCTTGCGCAGAAAGAAGTCTTTGCGCTGACGCCCATCAGCGGACTCAGCAATGTATCGCAATGGCCGGGGGAAGACCTGAACCCTGGGATTTTCGTAACATTTCCCAGCTCAAATATCATACGGGCAAATTTATTCTGGGAATCACAACGTAACGGATACAGCACCATTTTTAGCTCCTGTTACGATTACCTTTTCGGAGGAACAGCCGAGGCTTTTAGAAATGAAGATTTAACAATTGAGCCCTGCCCTTTTCAAATGGAAACAAGCATACGGCTCAGGTCGGGTGAGCCTGCCCTGATCAGAATATACAATTTACAGGGACAGGAGATTAAAACGCTGAGTCTGCAAAAAGAGTCAGATGGCTGGGACAAAGCCATCTGGGACGGGACTAACAACTCGGGGAATCCTGTTCCCCCGGGATGCTATGCCGTGATTGCCTTTACCGGCAGCCATACGCTGAGCAGGCTGGTTATTAAAAGTTAGTTTTACCTGATTAAAACCACGTATCAGAGTATATCCCGGGGCTTTACGCCTGTATATTTCCGGCGGTATGGCTTTGGTAGTGGATATTTTGCTAATTTTGACTGAACATATCTAATTTGTAAACGTTTCTGATAAAAAACATATATGGATGAGTTATCCTTTCTGAGTAATGCCGACAGTGAAGCAATCGAGGAATTATACCGGCAGTACAAACAGAATCCTGAAAATATTGAAACGGGCTGGCGCCGATTTTTCCAGGGCTTCGAATTCAGCGGGAAAATAATGCCGCAGGGCGATATGAAACCCGATGAATTTAAAGTGATTGACCTGATTAACGAATACCGTAAGCGCGGGCACTTATTTACTAAAACAAACCCTGTACGTACCCGTCGCACCTACTCCCCTACCCTTCATATTGATAATTTCGGCTTAACCGAAGAAGATCGCACACAGGTATTTAAAGCCGGTGGCGAAATCGGGATTGGCGACGCCACGCTAACCCAGATTATTGATCATCTCGAAAAAACCTATTGCCAGAGCGTAGGCGTTGAATACGCTTATATCCGCCGTCCCGAAATCCACGAATGGCTGATGGCCCGGATGGAACACACCCAAAACACCCCTGTTTTCGGACGTGAAAAAAAACTGCATATCCTTAAGGAACTGAGCCGGGCAGTACTTTTTGAGAAATTTTTACATAAAAAATACATAGGGCAAAAACGTTTCTCGCTCGAAGGTTGCGAATCGCTCATTCCAGCCATCGATGCCATCATCAACAAGGGATCCGAAACGGGCATCACTGAATTTATAATAGGGATGCCGCATCGCGGAAGGCTGAACGTACTGGCCAATACCCTGGGAAAACCCTACCAGGATATTTTTAACGAATTCGAAGGCAAGCAACTGGAAGATGAATACCTGCTGGGTGATGTGAAATACCATCTGGGTTTTTCATCCGAACGCACCACTGCCGACGGCAGGATATTACAACTTTCACTGGCACCAAACCCTTCGCACCTCGAAACGGTGGGCCCCATCGTAGAAGGTATTACCCGCAGTAAAGTTGATGCTGAATACCAGGGCGACAACCAGCATATTGTGCCCATCATTATCCACGGCGATGCTTCCATTGCCGGGCAGGGCGTGGTATACGAAACGTTGCAGATGTCGGAACTTAAAGGCTATACTACCGGTGGCACCATTCACCTGGTAGTCAATAACCAGATCGGGTTTACAACCAATTACCTCGACGCCCGCAGTTCGGTATACTGCACCGATGTAGCCAAAACCACCCAGTGCCCCATCTTTCATGTAAATGCCGATGATGTGGAAGCCGTGGTATATACCGTGGAACTTGCCGTTGAATACAGGCAGCGTTTTCACAGGGACGTTTTTATTGACCTGCTGGGATACCGCAAATACGGTCACAACGAGGGCGACGAACCACGATTCACGCAGCCTATCCTCTACAAGATCATTGAAAAGCATGATGATCCACGGGTTATTTATGTAAACAAGCTGCTCGAACAAGGCGCCATCACTGCCGATGAAGCGGCTGCCATTGAAAAAACCTTCCTGGCTGAGCTGGAGCAGGAATTACTCGACTCGAAAGAAGACGAAAAAGCCAGGGTGATCACCTTTCTCGAAAATTCCTGGCATAAACTACGCCCGGCAACCGAAGAAGATTTCCTGAAACCAGTGGATACCAGTGTTCCGTTCGACATATTGCTCGAGCTGACTCAAAAAATCACCTCGGTACCGCACGCAAAACCGTTCTTCAAGAAACTCGTCCGCCTGATGGAAGAACGCAGGTCCATGTTTATCGATAAAGGCGCCGTCGACTGGGCCATGGGCGAATTGCTGGCCTATGCATCCCTGCTCGAAGAAGGAATACCGGTTCGCGTTAGCGGACAGGATTCGGAAAGGGGCACGTTTTCGCATCGTCATGCCGTGCTCACCATGGAGGATTCGGAAGAGAAATACACTCCTTTACAGAATATCAGCGCAAAGCAGGCTCCTTTCCAGATTCACAATTCGCCTCTTTCGGAATATGGGGTGCTGGGATTCGAATACGGATATTCCCTCGCCTCGCCATTTTCGCTTACTATTTGGGAAGCCCAGTTTGGCGACTTTATGAATGGAGCCCAGATTGTGATTGACCAATATATTGTAAGTGCTGAAGAAAAATGGCGGGTGATGAACTCGCTGGTGATGCTGCTGCCTCACGGATACGAAGGGCAGGGCCCTGAGCATTCGAGCGCCCGCATGGAGCGGTTCCTTCAGCAATGTGCCGATAACAACATTCAGGTAGCCAACTGCACCACCCCGGCTAACTTTTTCCATTTGCTGCGCCGACAGGTACACCGCGACTTCCGTAAACCACTCATCGTTTTCACGCCCAAGAGCCTGCTCAGGCACCCCGAATGCATATCACCGGTGGCAGCCTTGTCAAGGGGCTCTTTCGAGGAAGTGATTGATGACGATACGGCCAATCCAGGTGAGGTTACAAGGGTGAATTTCTGTAACGGGAAGGTTTACTACGACCTGATTGCCGAGCGCCGCAAACGCGGACACAACAATATTGCTTTTGTACGTATCGAACAGCTTTACCCATTCCCACTGCTTCAACTGCAGGATATTATGAAAAGGTACCCCAATGCAAGCAAATTTGCATGGGTACAGGAAGAACCGGCCAATATGGGTGCATGGTCCTTTATACTGCGCCACTTCAAAGGCGTAAAACTCCTGCTGGTGGCACGCCCCGAAAGCGGAAGCCCGGCAACGGGTTCGCCAAAACTGCATGTTCAGCGTCAGGCTAAAATTATTGATAAGGCTTTTGGCGACTGCACCTGCGAAAACCGCAACCTTACCTGTAAGATGTTATGTGCTCCCAAGGAATGGAGAGGGGTGGAACAGAAGTAGGGATGTTGGATGTCGGATGTCGGATTTCGGTCCCGATAGCTATCGGGATCGGATGTTAGATGTTGGATGTTGGGCCTGATAGCTATCGAAATAGAAGGATGGAATGTGGAAATCAGAATTAAAACGAAGGACGATGGGTTTATAAAGAAAAATGGCAGTTTCAGCACCCTGAATCCAAAACGCAATCCCTTATCCGCGTAAATAATTTTAAGCAAAGACCAATAGAGCTAAAAAACTTTTTAGAAATACCCAGAATATGATTATCGAAATAAAGGCCCCTACCCCGGGAGAATCGATTACCGAAGTACAGATTGCAAACTGGCTGGTGAAAAATGGCGACTATGTGGAAAAAGATGTGGAAATAGCCGAAATTGATTCCGACAAAGCTACCCTTACTGTGAATGCCGTCGTGAGCGGGACCATCAGCATACTGATCGAAGCCGGTGAAACGGTTAATATAGGGACGGTTATTGCCCGGATTGACAGCGAAGCCCAAGCCCCGGCAGGAACGCCTGTTGCCATTGAACTAACGGACCTCAGGACCCCGGATACGGCTGAGCCGCTGACACTCAAAATCAAGCATGTTGAAGTGCCTGTTGCTGAAGATATGGATGTTAAAATCACACCGCTTGCCCGAAAGATGATGGAGGAAAAACATCTCAGCGGCCGCGAAGTACTCGAGCAGCTGGGGCATACCCGCATTACCCGGCAGGATGTACTGAACGCAAGTTCGGGCAAAGAGGCCGTAGCACCGGTATTACAGACCGCAACATCCGAAAATTCACGCGAAGTGGAGCGTAAAAAGATGACAACGCTTCGGATTAAACTGGCTAAACGCCTGGTCAGCGTTAAAAACGAAACGGCCATGCTCACCACCTTCAACGAGGTGAATATGAGCCAGATCATGAGTCTGAAGAAACAGTATAACGAGAAATTCAAGGAGAAATTTGGAGTTGGGATTGGCTTCATGTCGTTTTTCACCAAAGCCGTTACCCTGGCCCTGGCTAAATTCCCACAGGTAAATGCCATGATCGATGGCGATGAGCTGATATTTCATAAATATTCGGATATAGGCATAGCCGTCAGCGCGCCCAAGGGACTCGTGGTACCGGTCATCCGCAATGCCGAATCCCTTTCGCTGGCACAGATCGAACTCCGCATCAAGGAACTCGCCGGCAAGGCCCGCGAAAACAAGATCACCCTCGACGAAATGAGCGGGGGCACCTTCACTATCACCAATGGTGGCGTATTTGGCTCCATGATGTCGACACCTATCCTCAATCCGCCCCAGAGCGCCATCCTGGGCATGCATAATATTATCGAGAGGCCTATCGCTGTTAACGGACAGGTTGTGGTTGCCCCCATGATGTACCTGGCTCTTTCGTACGATCACCGCGTAATCGACGGCCGCGAATCGGTAAGCTTCCTGGTGATGGTAAAAGACCTGCTGGAGAACCCCTCGAAAATGCTGTTCGAAGGGAATGAGCCGGTAAAGGTGTTGCTGGGGATATAAATCTGAAAGGTAAAATGGCCGGGTCCTTTGCGACGATCCTGATTGCATGAAAGCTAAGACGATCTAAAAAAAAACAAAAAGCCATCTTTATTAAGGTGGCTTTTTGTTTTACGCATAAGCATTTTGGCCAGGATGACTGATGGTAAGAGTTACAAATCGGGAAACACTTTGCCCTATTACCGGGATGGGTTGAAAAGCTGGCCAGACATTACCTATTCCCGTACGTGATCAACTTGTACAACATACACTTTACGCCCTGCATAAATGGCTGCAAGTGCCATCAGAATAAATGTGCCGTTGCCGATGGGTGCACTACCCCCTTCGGACCCGCCAACAAAGCCGTTGCTACCGCTATTATTTCCAGTGGATGGCGGAGATGGTGGAGCTTGTGCTATAAGTGTTAAATTTCCAAGGACTATAAATGCGAGAAGGACGATTATTCTTTTCATAGGTTTTGCGTTAAGAGTTGAAGATTATCAATTTGGATGAAGCACTGGCTTGTTTGTACCAAATCCAGGAATTAGTTTTGTTTACAACTGTCGATATTTATCTTTACTGAACCAAAATCCCTTTTGTTGTCAGCACATTGCCCTCAACAACCAAACGGACTACTACCGCTCCTGACTTGATTGAACTAAGATCAGCTGTAGAGAACTGACCAACAGACATCCGTTTCTGCAGAATAAGCTGCCCTGTAAGATTATAAACATTTACCTGTGCAGCTTTGCCTGAATAATCAGGGGTGTTGATGTACAGTGTATGACCCGAAATCCATAAGCGATTGTTATCAGCTTTGGTTTCGCCAATACCAATGGTTCCGCCAAATATTACTTTAAAACGCTTTGCATCATTACCTTCGATGTGATCGAAGGTGTAGGTATTCTGTTGGCGAAGATCTACGGTCTGTATAGTTTTCATATCCTGAAGGTGAATGCTGATATTGGGATCGAAACTCTCGATGTTGCTGAAAATAAAGCTCACGCTTCCTGTTGATTTTTCCTCAAAATTTAAAGGTACGGCATAAGCGGTTGACAGGTATGGCAGACTGTTGATTGACAGCATCTGGTTATCGGCGGCAAGCGTATAAAGCTGTGGTGCGCCATTGGTACCATAGAGTTTCCATGCATCGTAATCAGGATCCGCACCGGCAGTAGCAAAATCAGAAAACCGGATAACGGCTTCGTCGGCCATATCGTTCGAAACAGCTTTAATCCTGAGCAGGTCAACGTTGGATTGGCTTGATTTATAGAATTTATTACTGGCATCGTGTACCCTTACCTGATCGTTCATGCTAAAGCTTGGCGATGCGGTAGCTTTTACAAAAAAGGCCTGCCCGGCAGGTATTATGTTGGAGCCGCCATTAGTCGCAGTACCATTAACATAGGCTGCATAATTATTTCCTCCGGCAGGCCATATATATATAGAATTGGCTATACCGGTTTTGTTCCAGCCCACAGAAGCGTCCCAGTTAATGGCGCTCGGGTAAGGGTTGGGGACCAGGTTGTTGCCATTTCCGGCATACGTAACCAGGGGGCTGAATATCCCCGCGTTCATAGGGCCTGCAAACTCATAAGTGTGTGAAGCTTCAGGAGTGTAAACCATAAAACCGCGTGTTTCGTCCATACCATTTACCGTGGGAATGCCCAGTCCATGCCATGCATCGCCCGCCACATCAAAGTCGTACAGGTAAGCGTACAAAAACAGGTTCTGGGTCGAGTTGGTGGCCGGGGTAAGTGGAACCGAAACCAGGTGGAAGGTGGTGGTCGACAGGTTGGTATTGCCCGTGATGTAGCGGTTTATGGTCGCATCCACATCGGCGGTGCCGTTTATAAGCGAGCCTGTGCCCTCGGCGGTGGATTGGAGTATCAAACCATCGGTGCCGTTCGAATTGGTGATCGTTCCGCTCACTGTCAGAAAACTTTTGGGCGTTATGGTCAGCGAGCTTGTTGAACCAATCGTAAGGTTGGCCATGGTGGTCAGGTTGGTGGCACTTTCGCTGGTTAGGGTAAACCCACCACCGGCGACCACCCACGAGGGGCTGCCTGTGCTAACGATATGCGCACCGGAATTGTAAATGCCCTGCGCATTTATTGAAAAGGCTATTCCGATGCCAATCAGTATTAATAGTATTTTTTTCATCTGTTATTATTTATTTTTTACGGGTCAGATGGAATACGCCATGATGAAGTTTAACATCACCTTCGGTTGGTGTTCTCCGATCATGGCTATTTCATCTGTATATTTTTAATACTACCTGGTTAGAATTTCCGTATTGCACGAAAGAAACC
>CAIPFN010000130.1 GCA_903864265.1 uncultured Bacteroidales bacterium
GCCTGCGCAGATGGTACTGGATCAAACCGGGAGAGTATGTCGCCACCCTAATTTTATTGCCCCGCTAACTTAGTTAGTGGGGCTTTTTTTTTGCTTCTTTTTTTTGCATAGCACCGGATTAATTGCTCATACCTTCCTGATCAAGCTTACAAAAACAGGGACAAGATTTAACAAGTCAGGGTTCTGTGTGCGCATGTATACATGCCATGCCTTGCTCAGGCCCTTTTACCTCACTCTCTTTCCTGTATCAACCCTCCCGGAATAACTTCCTTTCTCTCCAAAGCCCTGCAATCTGATGTTCTCCTGTCCTCCGGCAATGCAACACAAGGATAGGATGAACTGTTAATTATTGTTTGTATAAACCGGTTTTCAAACTGAAAATCCATTTATTGAGTACCTGAGGATGAAAATAAAACCCTCCTAAGCCATCTACCAAACTTATCAGGCAACTCTGCTTATCCTCCCTCTTTCCCTTAACCATCCCTGAATACTGGCAGCAATAGCATAGCATGATGACTCACTTGCGGTACTTCGGTTTAACTCACGCCTTATTACATTTTTCAGTACTTTTGCAGCAACCAACTGAATTCTGCCAAGCCCGCATACCAATGAGCCTTCTTCGTATATTTTACACCTTCCTTGTTTCAGTTTTATTCATTACAGTCACGTATGCCCAGCAAGTGGCAGGAGGCGAAACCGGCGGAGGAGAAACTGAAGAAATCAACAAAAAAGATGAACGCAGCCCTGATTCTGTTTTTGTAAGCTATTTCTTTCTGAACGAGCAGGGTGCCTACACCCGCTATGCCGTTTCAAAACCCTTGAACCAGTTCCAAGAATATGACGTAACGAAGCAACATGACCAGTTTTATGCCACCCTGGGTAACCCTGGTTCCGCTTCCTATCCCCTACAGTTTTCGCTGAAGCCCAATTCCAATTTTCGCTTCCGATCGGATGTATATGAACCCTATAAATTAAAAGACGACAGCATTAAATTCTTTATCAGTGAAAGTCCTTTCTCACACCTGAAGTACCATTTCGGTCCCCTAAAAGAACAGAAAATTGATATCAATTTTGCCCAACGGATTGGCACAGGCATTTATCTGGGCCTAAGCGCCCGCTTTGCCAATGCTCCCGGAATCTACCTCCGTCAGCGCGCTTTCAATGCAGGAGGAACCTTCTATGCCGCTTTCCTGCATCCAACCAAACGCTATGGCGCTTTTATGACTTACCGTACCGACCATGCCCTCAATTATGAAAACGGAGGCATATCTGACATAACTGCATTTACAACCAATCGCGAAACCAACCGAAAGGTCATAGCCGTTAATCTTTCGACTGCGACAAACCGCGAAAAAAGCACTGGCTTCGTGCTTCAACAGTATTTCAATATACTCCCTCCTAAAATTGTAAAGAAAACAGATTCTACCTCCATGCTGGTGCCCCGAAAGTTTGATGCCGGACGACTTGTACATACGCTCAGGTATTCAAGAACCGGTGGCGCCTACCTCGATCAGGGCGTTGGCAGTTCTTTTGATTTCTATCCGGCTTTCTACAACGACTCCTCCTCTGTGTTTGACTCCATACGCTTAACCCATTTCGAAAACTGCCTCGTGTATTCCAACGAAGTACCTGATACACTTGGGAAAAGTTTCCCTCTTCAATATTCCTTTGGGCTGCGCATTCAAACTGACAAACTCAACCAGGATACCATCAATAAAGTATTTCATCAAACGGTTCCTTTCGGAATGCTGAAAGGGATCATCAAACGCAAAACATTTTTCAAAGCTTCGGCAAGCCTGACTTTAGGAGGTTATAACGCCGGCGATTATTCCATCGACGGCAGTTTTTACCAGTTCTTCGGTAAACAGAACCACAAGGCGTATTTGAACGTCACAAAGGGCCTGTCACATCCCGATTACTTCTACAGCCATTACTATTCCGATAATTTCAGATGGGAGAAATCTTTCGGCGCCCAGGATTACCTGAAGGGTGAATTCGGAGTTATATTAAAAGGGTTCGATCTGAATGCTTCGTATACCCGCATGACAAACTATACTTATCTCGATCGGCATATTGTAACAACCCAGTATTCAGGGGCCTTAACTATACTGGCGGGTCATGTAAGTAAAATGTTCCGGGTAAATCACTGGATCACTACGGTATATGCCGCGGCTCAGCAGATTACGCCCGACAGCATTCTACAACTTCCTACCTTCATAGGTAAACTTACCCTTTGCTATGATGTGGTATTGTTCAGCAAAGCTCTGCACGCACAGGCGGGCATGAGCGGCACCTATCATTCCCAATGGTACCAGGATGCCTATATGCCCGCTTTAAGGGCCTTCTACAGGCAGGATAATTATGTGGCAGGGAATTACCCTTACCTGGATGTATTTGTGAATCTGAATATTAAAAGAGCCCGTATATTTATTAAATATGAACATTTTAATGCGGTGCTCATGAATTACAACTACATCATAGTCCCTGACTATCCTCAACCGGATGCAGCCCTGAAAATTGGAATCTCCTGGTTGTTTTTTGATTAGATAATATCCCTTATTACCCGGCTGAATCCGCACCGGGTACTAAAATAGCAGTGTATATTCTTTTACTAACACTTTCCGTTTCCTAATGGTATTGTGCCGGCACGTAAAAACTGTAATACTAAAATTCGGGTAACGGATTCCCCGGTCTCGCCTATAAACCTTCACTGGCCCTAATATCCCTCCCAACCGTAATCTGAACCCCCTTATTCCCCGAAATACTTATTAGTCTTTACCCTGCTCCCGCTGCCTTACCGCTTCGAAAATCAGCACCGCTGCCGAAGTGGCTACATTAAGCGAATCTGCAACTCCTTTCATAGGAATAATAATACGGGCTTCGGATTTTTCGAGCCAGTCGTGGCTTAGGCCGGTGGCTTCAGTGCCCATTACCAAAGCCGTGGCACCACGGTAATCTACTCCATGATATACCAGGGCATCCTCCGTTAGTGCTGCAGCGTAAACCTTTATCCTTTTACGTTTTAGCCATTCTATCGCTTCGGCTGTAGTGCAACTTACCACCTGACGGGTAAAAATGCATCCCACCCCCGAGCGTATAGCATTAGGGTTGTAGATATCTGTTAATGGATCGCATACAATTACAGCATCAATACCGGCCGCATCAGCTGTCCGCATTACAGCGCCCAGGTTACCGGGTTTCTCCACCGATTCCAGGATAAGAATCAGCGGGAGCGCACTCAACCTGAGTCCATCCAGCGTAAGCGAACGTGGAATGGCAATTGCCACCAGGCCATCCGAGCCTTCACGGTAAGCAATGCGTGCAAATGCCGTCTTGCTTACCTCAATAGCCTGTATATTTTTATCCTGCCGAAGAAGTTCCTCTCCCCTCCCCTGCCGGTCCAGTTCCGGGCATACATATAATTCCCTGATTTCTACACCCGAAACCAAAGCCCGGCTGATCTCACGATATCCTTCGATAACAAACAGATTCTGCTCTCGCCGGTCGCGGCTGTTGGCCTGCAACTTCATTATGTTACGTATCCGCGGATTAGAGGGCGAATTTATAGGATCAGGCATATAAGTAGGATTGACGGAACAAATGTAAGGAATTGTTTGTTGTTAGAACAAATGCAGCCGACCCTGCTATGGCTCATTAAACCATTTTACATCAGAACTAAAAAGCGTACCTTTGCACTAACACATGAACTTTGCCGCTATTATTATACTTTACAACTTATGTCAGATCATCCTTTGAATTTCGGACTTATAGGCGCAGGCGGCTACATCGCACCCAGGCACATGAAAGCGATCAAAGAAACCGGCAACCAACTGGTGGCGGCTCTCGACAGGTATGATGGAGTGGGTATCATGGACAATTATTTCCCCGAAGCCAATTTCTTTACTGAGCCTGAGCGTTTCGACAGGCACCTGGATAAACTTCGCCGCAAGGGTGCCGGATACAAAATTGATTATGTAAGCATCTGCTCACCCAATTACCTGCATGATGCTCATATGAGGCTGGCCTTGCGTAACGACGCTTTCGCCATCTGCGAAAAACCGCTGGTACTCAATCCCTGGAACCTGGATGCCCTGGCGGAATTGGAAAGGGAAACGGGAAAACGAATTTTTACCATACTGCAACTTCGGCTGCACCCGGTACTGCTTGCTTTACGCGAAAAAATCATGCAGGGCCCGCCAGGTAAAGTGTACGACGTGAAACTTAAATACATCTCCAGCCGGGGCAAATGGTATCATATTTCATGGAAAGGTGATCTGGCTCAATCGGGTGGCATTGCGACCAACATAGGAATTCATTTCTTTGATATGTTGACGTGGATTTTCGGCGACGTAAGAGAGAATGTAGTAAATGTTCATGAAAATGACCATGCAGCTGGCTTCCTTCGATTGGACAAAGCCAATGTCGACTGGCAGTTGAGCATTAATTCCGATCATTTGCCGACCATCTGCAAAGAGCAGGGCAAACGGATTTTTCGTTCCATTATCGTTGATGGTGAAGAAGTTGAATTCAGTGAAGGCTTTACGGATCTTCATACACGAAGTTACGAACAGATACTTTCGGGCCATGGATTTGGCCTCGAAGATGCCCGGAAAAGCATTGTCATAGCCCATGCCATTCGCAAACAGATCTGATCGTGCAATATGCTTTCTCCGGCCAGCAGCTGTCGCCCCCTACAGTCAACATCTAAAGAAATTCAAAAATTAAAAATAAACGTTTAACTCAAATTTATAATCAAAAAACAAATTCTCCATACTCTATGAAAACTGCTCTAATCACCGGTATTACAGGTCAGGATGGCGCTTACCTGGCCGAATTCCTGCTCAAGAAAGGCTACCAGGTTCATGGGCTTAAACGCCGCAGTTCCCTTTTTAATACTGATCGTATTGATCATCTTTACCAGGACCCGCATGCCGAAAAGAGAAACTTCTTCCTGCATTACGGTGATATGACTGACTCATCCAACCTGATCCGTATTGTTCAGGAAGTTCAACCCGACGAGGTGTATAACCTGGCAGCGATGTCGCATGTAAAAGTAAGTTTCGACACTTCGGAATATACCGCCAATGCTGATGGAATTGGCACGCTCAGGCTGCTGGAAGCCATCAGGATACTCGGCATGACCGAAAAGACACGTTTTTACCAGGCTTCTACAAGCGAGCTTTACGGCTTGGTACAGGAAGTTCCCCAGAGTGAACGTACGCCCTTCTATCCCCGCAGCCCTTATGCCGTAGCCAAATTATATGCTTACTGGATCACGGTAAATTACCGCGAAGCCTATAACATGTTTGCCTGCAACGGAATTTTATTCAACCACGAGTCACCTATTCGCGGAGAAACATTTGTGACCCGTAAAATAACCATGGCTGTTGCCCGCATCGCACTGGGCATGCAGCAGAAACTTTTCCTGGGAAACCTGACAGCCAAACGCGACTGGGGCCATGCCAAGGATTATGTGCGCGCCATGTACCTCATGCTGCAGCAGGATAAACCCGAAGATTTCGTAATTGCCACAGGTGTTACCACCATGGTAAAAGACTTTGTTCAGCTCGCATTTGCCGAAGCAGGCATTGAAGTGGCTTTCGAAGGGGAAGGTCTCAACGAGAAAGGCATTGTGGTTTCATGCCTTAATAACGATCACCCTATTGCACCGGGAACCGTTGTAGTCCAGGTGGATCCGGCCTATTTCAGGCCTACGGAAGTTGATTTGCTGCTGGGAGATCCCACCAAAGCCAATACGAAACTGGGATGGCTACCTGAACATGACCTGGCTTCGCTGGTTAAAGATATGATTGAAAATGACCTGAAACTGGCCCGAAAGGAAAAATACCTGAAGGACGGCGGTTTCCGGGTGATGAATTACTTCGAATAACGCAGCTGGTTTACGAATCCGCAGGACCCTTCGATGAGTTTCCACTTGTTGAAGGGTTTGGCTTTAAGCCGTTTTCTGATGGCTAATGAAACATTTGAACTAACAACATTGAAAAACCACGACTACAGTATAATTACAGACGTACCCCATGCATAAAGACTCTAAAATATACATAGCCGGCCACAATGGCCTGGTGGGCAGTGCCATCCTGAATAACCTGAAGCAGAAAGGATACACCAATTTCGTGCTGCGTACTTTTGAAGAACTCGACCTGACCAGCCAGGCCGGCGTGGAAGCCTTCTTCGCCGCCGAAAAACCTGAGTATATCTTCCTGGCAGCAGCCAAGGTAGGAGGCATCCTGGCCAACAACCTGTACAGAGGGCAATTTATACTCGAAAACCTGCAGATACAAAATAACATTATTCATAATGCATGGGTTCATGGAGCTGTCAAGTTGTTATTCCTGGGCAGCTCTTGCATCTACCCCAAAAATGCGCCTCAGCCCATGCAGGAAGATTACCTCCTGACCGGTGAACTGGAGTATACCAACGAGCCGTATGCTATCGCCAAAATTGCTGGCATCAAAGTATGCGAGAGTTATAACCTGCAGTACGGAACCAACTTCGTATCGGTAATGCCGACCAACCTCTATGGTCCTAACGACAACTTCCACCTTAAAAATTCGCATGTGCTCCCGGGTATGATGCGTAAAATGCACCTGGCTCATTGTCTCGAGAACCATGATATGGCTGCTATCCGTCGCGATCTGGCAAAACGTCCCGTGAATGAAGTAACAACCGATGCCGGGGAAGATGTAATTCTGCAGTTTTTATCGGATCAGGGCATTAAAAGGGATGCAAACGGCAAGGTGAGCCTGAGTTTATGGGGCACAGGCACACCTTTGCGTGAGTTCCTGCATGTAAGCGATATGGCCGATGCCTGTGTACACGTGATGGAGCAGGTTGATTTTGAAGACCTGAAGCCCGCAGATTCTGCTGAAATACGAAACACCCATATCAATATAGGTTCAGGAAAGGAACTAAGCATCCGCCAGCTTTCAGAGTTGATACAAAAAGTTACCGGTTTTGGCGGGCAAATCCTGTTCGACGCCACCAAGCCCGACGGCACTATGCGAAAGCTGCTCAATGTGAGTAAGCTTGAAAAACTGGGATGGAAATGTAAAATCGAACTGGAGGATGGCGTCAGAAAGGTTTACGAAGGCTACCTTTCATAAACAAGTTCGATCGGCATGGACTGAAACATCAGGTAAATACCTGTAAAACAGCAGTTCAATAATATCGCCAAGGAAGTTCCAGCAACTTTACCCCTGCAAGTCCTTTCCCTGGCATTCATTGAATATCCGGCACAAAAGCCTCTCAACCTCCCTTTTTCATGCCCCCCTTTAACCTTTAACCTTTCTCCTTTAACCTTTCTTTCGGCCCCACGGCTACTTTGATAAAAAGTTATCTTTGCATTAAAACCAAGCGCGTTTCACTTTATGACACTAAAAAATCCCGGCCAACCCCGCTGGTATGCAGCATATACCAAGTCGCGTTCCGAAAAAAAGGTTCTTGCGCGCCTTATCGAGGCAGGATTCGAAGCCTACCTTCCCTTGCGCCGCCGCAGGCATCAATGGAGCGACAGGTTAAAATGGGTCGAAGAGCCCCTGATCAATTCCTACATCTTTCTTCATGTGAACGAGCGCGATTATTACAATGCCATCAATACCCCGGGATTGGTTTGCTATGTCACATTTGAAGGAAAAGCGGCACCTATCCCCGACCGGCAGATCGACCTGCTTAAAATGCTGATGCATGAAGGAGCCGAAATGGAAGTAAGCAACGAACGTTTTGCCCCCGGACAGAAGATCATCGTGATTTCAGGAACTTTAGTGGGCATGCAGGGCGAAATGGTGGAGTACCGTGGGAAAAAGAAAGTTCTTATCCGCCTTGGAACCACCGGCACCAATATACTGGTTACCGTTGGGCTCGACCTGGTGGAAAAAGAGTAGGAGAAGAAAAGGTTAAAGGTTAAAGGTTAAAGGGTAAAGGTTAAAGTAGATAAATAAGGTTAAAGGTTAAAGGGTAAAGGTTAAAGGTTAAAGTAGATGAATAAGGTTAAAGGATAAAGGTTAAAGGTTAAAGTAGATGAATAAGGTTAAAGGATAAAGGTTAAAGGTTAAAGTAGATTAATAAGGTTAAAGGCTAAAGGTTAAAGGCTAAAGGTTAAAGTTGTAATACGAGAC
>CAIPFN010000131.1 GCA_903864265.1 uncultured Bacteroidales bacterium
CCATCAATCTCCTCAATCCCCTCAATCTCCTCAATCCCATCAATCCCATCAATCTCCTCAATCCCATCAATCCTCCCCTTATCTTGAATCAATTTGTTTTAGCTGCCAGAAAAATAAATCACAGCCAAAGCATTTTCCGATATAGATCAATTGTTAATTTTGCAGTACCTTCTGCTTTCAGCTTATTATTGCCCATCACAAAGCTTTTATCGCCTGTTTCCTTTCGTAGAACCTGAAAAATCAGAATTAACACATAAATCAACACAATACGCTTATGATGAAAATAATCAGAACCATTGCCACCGTACTTTTACTGGGTTCCTTCAGCCTGAAGGCCCAGGTGAAAACGCCGGTTTACCTCGACGACACCAAATCCATACACGAAAGAGTGGACGACGCGCTTTCGCGCATGACGGTTGAAGAAAAGGTGCGTATGATCCATGCCCAATCCAAATTCAGCTCGGCGGGAGTGCCCCGCCTGGGCATCCCCGAACTCTGGACATCCGATGGCCCTCATGGGGTACGCCCCGAATTGTTATGGGATGAATGGTCACAGGCCGGCTGGTCCAACGATTCCTGTTTTGCTTTTCCGGCACTTACCTGCCTGTCGGCCAGCTGGAACAAGGATATGGCCTTGCTGTACGGTAAATCCATTGGCGAAGAAGCCCGCTACCGCAACAAAAACGTACTCCTCGGCCCTGGTGTTAATATTTACCGCACCCCACTCAATGGCCGCAACTTCGAATATATGGGCGAAGACCCTTATCTATCGTCCAAAATGGTGGTTCCCTATATCAGGGGCGTTCAGTCGAACGGGGTAGCCACCTGCGTTAAACATTATGCCCTCAACAACCAGGAGGTGGACCGCGACAAGGTAAATGTTAACGTGGACGACCGTGCCCTGTACGAAATTTACCTGCCTGCTTTCAAAGCCGCCGTTCAGGAAGGCGGAACGCTGGCCATTATGGGCTCCTATAATTTATATAAAAACGAGCACTGCTGCACCAACCAGTATTTGCTGAACGACATCCTCCGCAAGGAATGGGGCTTCGAAGGAGTGGTTATCTCCGACTGGGGCGGTGCCCACAACACCCGCGAAGCTATCGTGAAAGGGCTTGACCTGGAATTCGGAACCTGGACTGAGGGTATGACCTGGGGCAAAACAAACTCCTACGACCAATATTACCTGGCAAAACCCTACCTGGATATGATTAAGTCGGGCGAAATTGGCACCACCGAACTGGATGCCAAAGTCCGCCGTATACTGCGCTTGTCCTTCCTAACCTCTATGAATAAAAACAAGCCGTATGGTTCCATGGCTTCGGATGAGCATATACAGGCCGGGCGTAAAATTGCCGAAGACGGAATTGTACTGCTGCAAAACACCAACAATGTACTGCCTGTCGATTTAGGCAAAGCCAAAAGAATTGCCGTTATCGGGGAGAATGCCGTTAAAATGATGACCGTCGGAGGCGGCAGTTCGTCGCTGAAAGCTAAATATGAGGTTTCGCCACTCGATGGTTTAAAGAAAAGAGCCGGAGCACAAACCGAAATCGTATATGCCCGCGGTTATGTGGGCGATATTGGCGGAAGCGCCGACGGAGTTTCCACTGGCCAGGATTTAAAGGATACCCGTTCGGCAGAGGAACTGATAGCCGAAGCCTGCACCCTGGCCAAAAATGCCGACTATGTAATATTTTTCGGTGGCCTGAACAAAAGTGAGCACCAGGACAGTGAAGGTTCCGACCGTTTGGGACTTGGACTTCCTTATAACCAGGATAAATTAATCAGCGAACTGGCTAAAGTTAACAAGAACCTGGTAGTGGTTAACATTTCGGGAAATGCCGTGGCTATGCCATGGGTAAATGAAGTTCCGGCCATAGTGCAGGGCTGGTACCTGGGATCAGAAGCCGGTAACGCCCTTGCTGCTGTATTGGTGGGCGATGTAAATCCTTCAGGAAAGTTACCCTTCACCTTCCCCGTAAAACTCGACGATAACGGGGGCATCGCCCTGGGCGAATACCCGGGCAGCAACGGCCAGGTTACTTATAAGGAAGGAATCTTTGTGGGTTACCGCTGGGCCGAAAAACAAAAGATCAAACCCTTGTTCAGTTTTGGTCACGGCCTCAGCTATACCACTTTTAGCTATGGTGAAGTAAGCGCCGACAAAAAGGAAATGACCGAAGCTGACAAAATCACCTTCAGCGTGAGTATTAAAAACACCGGCACCCGCGAAGGTTCCGAGGTTGTTCAGTTGTATGTGAGCGACCTGAAATCGACCCTGCCACGCCCTGTAAAAGAACTCAAAGGTTTCGAAAAGATCAGCCTGAAAGCCGGAGAAGAAAAAACCGTCTCCATCACTCTTGATAAGGCAGCTTTGAGCTACTTTGATCCCGATAAGCATGCCTGGGTTGCCGAGCCCGGCGATTTTGAAGCATTGGTCGGATCCTCCTCCTCCGATATCAGAGGCAAAGCAGGTTTCACCTTAAAATAGGTGTGCGTTCCATGATGTTAAAAAGCCTCTCAGCCTATGGTTCAGAGGTTTTTTTATGTATGGAATCAACTGGATGACGGGCTGAAAATATCAAAGCATCGGATATTTATCTGCATTTGGAATTTTTCCCTTTTGACTGGCACCTCCTCTGACTCAATCTGATTTCGATGGCTATAAGGAAAGGCTGGAGATCCGGTTAACGGAATTAAGCCGCTGTGGAGGAAGTATGCAAACGCATTTTCACAAGGGAAATATCTGATTTCAGAAACTGACATCAGGTGTCTGTACACCTTTGGATGAAGGCAAATCCGGAGGATTGGCTTCAGGCAAAGGGTGTCTGACACCGGGAAGAAATTTCGGATGTCGCATCGGGTATGCCGGATCGTGGATTTCAGGTGTCTGTACACCTTTGGATGAAGGCAAATCCGGAGGATTGGCTTCAGGCAAAGGGTGCCTGACACCTGAAATATTCCTGGATTTGAGAACCCCGGAGTGCACAAGGCAGGGAGCAAGTCCGAACCGGGACACTGCCTTGAATCAAACCTGCCGCCATCAACACCCGCGCTTCGACCAGCAGCATGAAAATTTCGGAATGTCGGTTTCTGTCACGATAGATGATATCAAATCTCAACATTCACCGCTCATCACTCACCGCTCACTTCTCATCACTCACCTCTCGCCTTCTTCTCTTTTCATTTGACATACAAACGCCAATATTTCAGCTATTTAGCGAATGACGATTAAACTTCATTACAAGTATATTGATTTATAGTCAAAAATGCACTAACTTTATAAACCTGAAACCTGGTTATCCAAAAATTGAATCCATTTACCTGCTCCGGCTACCCCTGCCTTTAACTTATCCCGCATTTATATACTCCACCCTGCTCACACCTGTCCTCTCCCCGGGTAGTTCGTAGCACCATTATAGTTAAAATGAATACGTTAGGAGTACATTCCAAATCGGAGCAAGGTAATTTTTTATACATGGGCCCGAAAAACAGGCTGCTCTTTTGCTCGCATGAAAACAGGGAAACAATACTTCTTACGATCCTCATATCACCAATATAGCGTCTCCTGTATTTCTGATCCTGCTGCCAGCCAACCTGTCATCACTCATGAAAGCACCTTCCGGGGCTTATAAGTTAAAAACCGCTTTAAGCCTGATGCGAATCAGTTCATTCATCCGATTCATTTCTACCGTTCCGGTCATCCGGCATTTCCCACTTCAACCTGATGTGCAATTCTTAAGTGTATCGTCCGATTAATTGAACTTTTAACGAAATGATTATGAAAACAATAAAATTAGTATGTACCCTGGTGCTGTTTGCTTGCATGACCTCCTGTACCAAAGATTTTCTCCAGGAAGAATCGTCAAAGGCCACCGATAATCAAACCAGCGAGTTGAAGAGCAAGCCGCAGCAGTTAAAAATAGCGGTGATCTCGGATATTCATTTTATGCACCCTACTCTGCTGCAGAACGGGGCTGATTATGGCCTTGCATTTCAAACCTACCTGGCCAGCGATCCTAAACTTATAGCCTTCAGCGGTCCCATTTTCGCAACCGTATTGTCAGACCTCCTGCTTGAAAAACCCGACATCGTCCTCATCCCTGGCGACCTGACCAAAGACGGCGAAATGGTGAGCCACCAGGCTATGGCCGGATTGCTCGGGCAACTTGCTGCAGCAGGCATCAAAGTATATGTGATCCCCGGCAATCACGACATCAACAACCCGGAAGCCGTGGCTTACGACGGGAATACGGCAAGCCCGGTACCCTCCATTTCAGCTGACGACTTCAGCACCATTTACAGCAGTTTCGGGTATGGCAACGCCCTTTACCGCGATCCCAATTCGCTCAGCTATATCTGCCAGCCTTTCGGGAAATTATGGATATTGGGCATTGACGACTGCAAATATTACGATAATACCACCTTTGCGACTGTTTCGGGCGTGATCAAGCCGGGAACCATGGACTGGATTCAGTCAAAAATGCAGGAAGCCAGAGAAAATAATATTACCGTGCTGGCCATGATGCATCATGGCATGGTGGAGCATTATACCGGGCAGAACCAGCTGGATCCAGGTTATGTAACCGATAACTGGGAAGAGAATGCCGCGCTGTTGATGAATGCCGGTCTGAGAGTCATTTTTACAGGGCACTACCATGCCAACGACATTACCCTGCACAGTTTGCCTCCGCTGGCCCTGTATGATATTGAAACCGGATCTTTGGTCACGCCTCCCAGTCCTTACCGCATCATCACCCTGTTTAACAATACAATCGACATAAATACCAGGCGTGTAACTTCAATTGAATTTCCTATTCCGGGCGGTTTCGTTACTTATTCTCAGCTGTTCCTTACCGCTCATATGGATGCCATCTTCAATTATATTTTATCAAACCCACCCTATTATCTTCCTCCTGAACTGGCAGCCTATGCCGCACCGCTTTTCCGCAATGCAATGATGGCACATTATGCCGGTGATGAGAAAATTTCTCAATCCGAAAGGGCTAAGGATAGGATATTGGCCGCCCAGGTACCTGTTCTCGGCAATGCGCTCTCGGGCCTCTGGTCCGACCTCCGTCCACAGGATAACAGCCTACACGTAAACATTCACTGAGGACTGCATAGCAAAGCCGTCCGGTACGTCTCAACAAAAAAAAATCCCCGCCACTATGCAGTAGCAGGGATTTTTTATTTTTTCATTTATAAACGTCCTGCCCCATTCCGCACCTCCCCATTTCTCATATTCTTGTCTCCCTCTGTCTTATCATGAAATAGGTTGACAAG
>CAIPFN010000132.1 GCA_903864265.1 uncultured Bacteroidales bacterium
AGAAAGAATGAAATTCATCCTGACATACAATCTTGGAAAAATCTTGAACTATTTATTCACTCCCCAACTTTTGATACTGGCCCAGGATAAACCGCTATTCACACTTTCATGCTGAAAGAAGCAAATCAGCGGTTGTTGTCCGGCTTCCGAAGTTGAAAGTGCTTGAGCACGTCCGGATGGTATTTATAAAAAAAACGCCACCCGTTTTTCCCGGATGGCGTTTTATGTTTAACAAACTTCGTATTAACCCTGAAGTTTAAAGTAGATAGGCATATTGAAAAGAACGCGGACCTGTTTGCCGTTTTGTTTTCCGGGATGCCATTTCGGCATCATTTTAACAACGCGCAAAGCTTCTTCATCACAGCCACCGCCGATACCACGAAGGATTTTAACATCGGTTACATTTCCTTTTGAATCAACTACGAAGGAAACATATACGGTACCCTGAATGCCATTTTCGGTAGCCTGCTGAGGATAAACAATATTCTCAGCCAGGAATTTGTTGCGTTCGCCCTCACCGCCTGGGAAAGAAGGCATTTCTTCAACAATGGTGAAAACAGGTTTCGTTTCTTCCACCTCTATTACTTCCTCTTTGGTAGTAACTTCAGCCACTTCTTCGGTTACGGCCACAGCTTCGTTGGTTGTTTTACTAAGGTCGTCCTGGTTGAAGATGTCAACATCTTCAGGAACTTCTTCAGTAGTTACAACCGGAGCCACGAATTTCACTTTTTGCTCGAGAGCTGCTGGAGGGGGAGGAGGAGGAGGGGGAGGAGGAGGAGCTTCTTCTTTGGGTTTATTCATATCCATGAATTCAGCATTGGCTTCTTTCTCGATATACTTAGCCCTTTTCTGCGCATAATAACTCGATACAAGAGGATAAGCCAGGCCGGCCACTAAAATCGCGACCGAAAGGAATAAAGCCCTTGTAAGGTGTTTATTATACAACTTACGCAAAATGTACGCTCCATAAGTTTTGTTCCTGTGCTCAAAGACGATTTCGTCCATTTGAGCGGCATAAACTTTTTGCTTTGTCATTTTTGTGTCTAATGTTAAAATTTAACAACAACTGATGTGAACACCTGTTGATTTACTTTGCAGGCGTAGCTGGAACCGTTCCACTGATCATCTGCAGTTCAATTGGTGAAATATCAACTACGGCATAATTGGCAACTGTAGTGATAGCCATTTCATCAATGATGTCAACCATGTTTTTGTATTTCGCTCTCTCATCGGCCTTGATCAGGATAATGGGGGCATTTTTGTCAGACTTCTTTAACTCTTTGATTTTGCGGGTTAAAGTGGAATCTGCCATTACCTCTTCTCCTTTAATTACTTTTTCCCTCAATTCGGTTACAGCTTTGAATACAATTTTATTGCGCTGCAACAGGATTTTACGGATACCATCTTTACTGTAAGATGTTTTAATTAAGGTAGGAAGCGGTTTCTTGGGATCTGCAAGACCAAAGTAGTAGTAAATCTGATCATTACCTGAAATCAGAATGTTGATCGTCCTGTCAGCCTGGATTTCAGGCGCTTTGATAGTTGGATCATCTTTCTTTTCGGGCATGGTAATTTCCATGGCTTTAGGCTTGCTGAAAGCTGTGGTTAGCATAAAAAAGGTGATAAGCAAACACATCAGGTCGACCATGGGGGTCATATCGATGTGCGTCGAAAACTTTTTAGCTTTCTTCTTGCCGCCTTTTTGTTTGCCTTCCGCTTGGATAATTTCAGCCATACTATGATTTCTTTAGATTATTAACGTTCTAATTACTATTCTTCCAATTTTGCTTCTTCCTTCTGTAGGTTGGTTGTAAGGTTAAATTTGTTAACCTTATTCTCCTGAAGAATATCCATTACGTGTTTTACCGTTTTGAAATCGGCGTCGGAATCACCTTTGATGGCAACTTCGGCGTTGGGATTTTGAAGGCGGATGAAACGAACCCAAAGATTTAACTGATTATCTGTGGAATCCATTGGTATCCCTGTGAGGAATTTTTCACGATCTTTCGAGTCCGGAGTATTAATCCAGGCTTTAAGCTTGTCAGCCGGCATGCCGAATGAAGCCCAGGTCGAAAAGGTCTTGAGTTCCTTGTCATTAAAAGTCAGGTGATACTGTTCCGCCATTTTTTTCAAAACTTCTTTCCTGATCAGTATGGATGTGTCCTTGCCATTGTCAAAATTCAGGTACACTTTGTTATCCTTACCAACAAGAATCGTAATGACATCTTTATCCGGACAAACCTTTTCGCTTACTGAATTGGGAGTGTCGATAATGGCAGCTTCCTGGGGGCGAAAGGATGTTGTAAGCATAAAGAAGGTAAGCAAAAGGGCAAATAAGTCCACCATAGGCGTCATGTCTATATGGGGGGTTTTTACCGGTAGCTTAATTTTTGGCATGATTTCTTATTTAGAGTTTGAAAACCGGGCGTAAACGCCATGTTGCAATTGATAGAAGGTAGTTTAAACCCTATTTAACTTGCGCTGCAAACGTCTGTGTAAGACTAAATCCTGCTTCGTCAATTTTGTAGGTCATGGTATCAATTTTCGTTGAGAAGTAGTTATAGAAAATGATAGCCAGGGTGGATCCTGAAATACCGAAAGCGGTATTGATAAGTGCTTCCGAAATACCGGTAGCAAGAGCAAGAGCATCAGGAGCACCTGCCTGTGCCAGAGCGGCAAATGCACGGATCATACCTAATACAGTTCCAATAAGACCGATAAGTACAGAAATGGAAGCAATGGTGGATAAAATAACCAGGTTGCGCGACATCATCGGAAGTTCCAGAGCGGTAGCTTCTTCAAATTCTTTCTGTAAGGAAACAAGTTTCTGATCCTTGTCCAGTTTGGTGTCCGACTGCAGTTCTTTGTACTTCACTAATCCGGCTTTCATAACATTGCCAATTGATCCTTTTTGCTTGTCACATGCTGCGATAGCCTGATCAATCTGATTGTTATTCAGATAAGTCTGAAGACTGGATACAAATGTATTTGCAGAACCAGTTCCTTTTGCTTTGCGGAGCGTGAAAGCTCTTTCAAGGGTAAAGGTAAGCAGAACAATAATTAGGGTAATAAGAAGTGGAACAATCATCCCGCCTTTGTAAACCATTGCGAGGTAGTTACCTGGAATCGGGTGTCCGTTAGGGTTACCACCTTCAAAGTTAACAGGACTTCCTAATACATAGTAGTATAAAAGGAATGCGATTGCCAAGGCAATCAGAATGACTCCAGTTGCGAAAGCTGAACGAAATACTTCTTTCAACGATTGACCGTTTTTGCTCATTGTTAAAAAGATTTAAGATTAGTAATTATTTTAATTGATTTTTATTGAATTTCAGCATTTAATTACATGCAAAGATAAAAGATTTTCGCTTTAAAAAAAAACCTTGCATCTCCCCGGCGATTTTTATTTCACCAAAATACATCTTCGTTAAAGGATTAACAATGACTCAGATGTATTTAATTGATATTCAGATTGTATGTACTATTGTGGTTGTTTGTTTGCCGACTTGAATTCCGGACAGCGGGGTTTCAGATCTTTTAAAGCGCTGTTGGCATTTTCATTGGCAGGGTCTATAGCCACAATTTTATCCCAGTAGCCCATCGACTCGCAGTATTGTTTGTTCACCAGGTAATAGTACCCCAGGAAATTATAAGCTTCGAGTATATCCTTCGAGAATTTCACCGAATCGGCACTGGCTTTCTCCACCAGTTTATCATAAAAGGGTTTGGCCAGTCCTTCCTTGGTATCGGGATCAAGGTTGGCATACACCCTGGCTCTGAACAGGTATGCAGGTTCAAAATCGGGACTCATCCTGTTTACCTTGGCAAAAGCAGAATCCGCTTCCGGCCAGTTCTTGGCATCAAAATAGGCACGCCCCATTTTATAATAATCATTCACGCTGCCGTTGGTATGTTGAATTTTAACCTTATAGGTTTCGGCTGCGTTCTGGGGTTTCTTTGCTTTAAGATACAAGGTAGCTATTTCATTCAGTAGGTCCACATTAGTGGTATCCATCTGGAAAGCAGTGGATAATTTCAGGATGCCAACCGAATCTTGTCCGTTCTTTATCAGGATACGTCCGTTGTAAAGATAATCCTTGGCGGTGATTTTTTCAGCCGGTGCGTTGGTAAAAAATTTCCCAATGTAATACCTGGCCTGTGGAAATTGTTTTTCCTCGAAGTAGGAGTAAGCCAGTGCGCGGTTCAGGTCGTTGAAGGATACTGAGTCCATAGCCATGATCTGGGTAATCTGCTCAATGGCTCCTTTATAGTCTTCGGTCTGTATGAGCATATTGGCGTACCTGCGTTTAGCCGCGATGTTGCTGCTACTCAGGTCGAGGTATTTCTTGAAGTTCTTCTTCGATTCTTCCGGCTGGTTCATCTTGGCATAAAGAAAACCCATCTCCAGGTAAGCGGGGGCAAAGGAAGGGTCCAGTGCAAGTGCATCCTGATAGTAGGTTAATGCATCCTGGTAACTCCGTATGCGGGTATATAACTGGCCCAGGCGTACTCGTGCTCTTTTGGACTGAGGTGCGAAATCCTGTGAACGTTTATAGTTTTCGGCTGCCCGGCTGCCGTTGTTAAGGGTATAAAACCAATAGTCGCCCCGAACAAGGTATAGTTCAGGGTTCTTGCCGTCGAGGGCTTCGGCTCTTCTCAGAAAGCCAAAAACCAGAGCGGAGTCTTTACTTCCCACCTGTACGTAGGCTTCGGCCAGGCGAACCAACAGGGTTGCCTGATCGGGCTTGGTGAGAGTGGATTTCACTTTTTTGGCTGGTAAAAAGGATTGAGCCTTGGCAAAATTCTCATCTGCAACCGCTTTGTTATTCTGAATCAGGGCTATTTTTCCAAGTCCAACATAGTTCAGCGGTTCGTTGGGATTGGCAACAATACCTTTCTGGTAGCGTTCGGCGGCTTTCTTCGCTATGGCTTCAAAAGGGATATTGGTTGGATCAATAAAATAGGAAGCTAATTGATTCTCACCACTATAATAGTAATATTTGCCATTGGCAGGATCGCTTTTACTCAAAGTAGCAAATGCATTATCCGCTGCTTCAAACTGTTCCTGATAGGTAAGATTGAGTGCGGAGTTCAGATCCTGCCCGAATGCAGTACCTGCAATTGCAAACATGGCTATCCCAAGTAGGGTTTTCCGAATAATTCGTGTAATTCGTAACATTTTGTTTCCTCCTCTGTAAGTGATAAGTTAATCTTTTTTTACTTCAATGAGTCTGATTGGCATAGTGGCAGGGACAAGTCCTGATTTTAATACAATCCTTTGCCCCTGATCGCCGGCCACAAAACTAGCAAATCCCGAGCCAAGTCCTGAAAAAGTTTCCCTGCATAACATATATACGTCGCGGCAAAATGGATAAGAACCTTCGGCAATATAGCCCTGGTAGGGTTTGCAGTAATTGAGCGTATTCGTTCCCACTTCGACAACGCGAATATTTTCCAGGAATTTTTCCGAAACACTGTCCTGAGTATCGCTGATCCAGTTCACACTGATAATTCCAAGTGCACTGGGGTTGTTTTTTACGTATTTGATGACTTCTGCGTTGTTATTTACTGCAAAGCAGTTGGACGGAAATTTGCCTGTAAGAGCGAATTTTTCACGAAAATAACGCACATTGCCTGATTTATTGTTATCGAATACAATATTTATGGGCTTATCGGACGATTTGGGATTGACCTGTTTCCAGGAAGTGGTTTTTCCTCGAAACATGTCGGCTAACTGGGTGTCCAGGAGCAAGGTATCGGGATTCTCCTTGTTTACGATCAGGGCGAGGGCATCATGAGCTATCTTGGTAGTGCGCGCCACGAATTTCTGCGATAACAGGTAATCTTTCTCCTCTTTTGTCAGTTCACGGGTCAGAACAACGGTACGAACCGAATCATTCATGAAATCCGACAGCACGTCGGCTTCAGGTTTGTACCGGGCTGCGATTTTGGCATTCTTATACAAGGATTGAAAGGTATACAACTGGGTGTCGTACAGCAACTGGAACGATTCGTCAATGCTGATGCGGATGTTACCCCTGGTAGGGGCTTCATCCAAAGGCTGAACACCCATCGGATTGCGGCACGATGCCAACAATAGCATCATGGTGGCCACTGCAAGGAAAAAGGGATGCAAAATCAACTGTTTCATATGAGGTACTCCTTTAATCGTTAGGTTCTGCTTTCTTGGTGATCATTTTAACCAGTCTGAAAAAGCCATACGCAATCAGGAACAGGGCAAATGCAAAACGTAATTCCCAGGAATTAATAGTAAAGATGCCGGGTATAAAAAGAGTAACTCCTAACCCTATGTATATTAATGACATAAGGTATCCGAAGAAGACCATGAATTTCGAAAACCACACCTTGTTAAACAACATATCAACCCTGTTAATCTATCTTTGTAATACCACGCATACACTTTATTATTGCTGCAGCGTAATGAATAAATGCCAATCTGTTATCGCCTGTATACTCTATTGTCCAACTTATGTTTCACATTTATATTGACGTTGATATTACCTTTTCATGGATTCATCAAAATTAAGAAAAAAAGAAGAATTATGAACCGATAGAGGCTGCAAAAGTAATTTTTTTTTCAAAGTTTGAAACTTTTTTTTTGCTGACAGATAAATATCAGTTTTTTTACTGCTTTTTGTCGTTCCCCGGGGTTTCGATTCCCATTGATAAAACGGCATCCCTGATATCCCTGCCTGGCTGAGCCGGAAGCAGAATATAACATTACAAGGAAATCCCCGCATTTCCCAGGTCGTACACCCGGGGCAACCTGGAATTCTGTGATAAAGGTAATGCATTTTTATACCAATTCAACAAAGTATTGATATTCAGCAGTATGGAATTAGTCATATGAAGTGCTGACAACATCGGCGAAACGGAATCAAGCCTGATTTAACTCCTCCGCCAATTGGTTTTGAACCGTAAGTTGTGAAAGAGGGGGAACCGAAGGAATGGGAAGGTAAATAATAATTTAAGCAATATACTTGTGTATAAGGTATATCACTCTACATTTGCCGGGTTAAATCAAAAAGAATCGTCATTAAATTCCCAAAAAAACACATTTATGAACAAAAGTCTCCTGCTGTTTGCGCTTATCGCCATGGTGATGATGTCGGCATGCACTAAATCAAAAAAAGGTGATAACCCGTTCTTCGCGGAGTTTTCAACACCTTTCGCGGTTCCCCCTTTCGATAAGATGGATACCACGCAATTCCTGCCGGCTTTTACTGAAGGCATTAAACAGCACGATGCCGAAATTGCTGCCATTGTCGATAATTCCGCGGAAGCTACCTTCGAAAACACCATTCTGCCCTTTGACAAATCCGGCAAAATGCTTCGCAGGGTCAGTAAGGTGTTTTTTAATCTCACCGAAGCCCATACCAACGAACAGTTGCAGCGAACTGCCAGCACCTTATCGCCTATGCTATCGAAACACAATGATGATATTTCGTTGAATGCAAAACTGTTTGCGCGGATTAAAACCGTTTATGATAAACGCAAGGAATCAAATCTGGATGCCCAGCAGATCAGGGTAGTTGAAAAATATTACCGCGATTTCGAACGACAGGGAGCAAACCTGTCGAAAGAACAACAGGATCAGCTGCGCAAGGTCAACGAAGACCTTTCGATGCTTTCGCTCAAATTTGGCGATAACCTTCTGGCCGAAACGAACAAAAATTTCAAACTCCTGATCGAGAATAAAGCCGACCTGGATGGCTTGCCCGAAGGCGTAATTTCGGCTGCCGCCGAAACTGCCGCCAAAGACAGCCTGAAAGGGAAATGGGTGTTTACCCTGGCTAAACCCAGCATGATTCCATTTCTGCAGTACGCCAAAAACCGCGATCTGCGTGAGAAAATATACCGTGGCTACTTTATGCGTGGGAACAACGGAAATGCCAACGACAACAAAGGTGTATTGGCCGACATAGTCAGATTAAGAGCCGAAAAAGCCAAACTGCTGGGTTTTGGCAATTATGCTGCCTATATTATTGATGACAATATGGCGAAAACACCTGCCACCGTGGATGCATTCCTGAATAAACTTATGGTGGCGTCCCTGCCCGTAGCCAAGGCTGAACTGGCCGAAATGCAGAAGATTGCTGATCTGGAAGGCGGGAAGTTCAAACTGCAATCGTGGGATTGGTGGTTTTATGCCGAAAAACTCCGCAAACAGAAATACGACCTGGACGAAAGCGAACTCAAGCCCTACTTCTCCCTCGAGAATGTACGTACCGGCATGTTTGCCGTGGCCGGAAAACTCTACGGGATTACCTTCACCAGGGTCACCAATCTGCCGGTATACCAGAAAGATGTTGAAACCTGGGAGGTTAAAGAAGCCGACGGTTCCCACCTGGGTATCTTATACCTCGATTATTATCCGCGTCCCGACAAACAGGGTGGTGCATGGTGTACCGACTTTCAGTCGGCCGGATGGGAAAATGGGAAAAAGGTGGATCCTGTCATTTCCATCGTTTGCAATTTTACTCCTCCTACGGGTGATATGCCTGCTTTGCTGAACTGGGACGAAACCACCACTTTATTCCATGAATTCGGACACGGGCTGCACGGCCTTTTCACCCTGGGCAAATACAACCGTACGGCCGGTAATGTGCCACAGGACTATGTCGAAATGCCTTCGCAGGTGATGGAAAACTGGGCCGGGGAACCTGAAGTGCTGAAATTGTATGCCAAACATTATAAAACCGGTGAAGTGATCCCCGATAAATTAATTGGCAAAATTGTAAAGAGCGGTTTGTTTAACCAGGGATTCGAAACTGTTGAATACCTTGCCGCTTCCATACTGGACCTGGATTACCATAAACTGGCTTCCCCTGCTACAGTGGAACCTGTGGCCTTCGAAAAAGAAGCCATGGCCAAAGCCGGCTTAATTGAAGAGATTCTGCCACGTTACCGGTCAACCTATTTTGCACATATTTTCAGCGGCGGATATGCTGCAGGATATTATGTTTACATGTGGGCCGCCGTGCTGGATGCCGATGCTTTCGATTACTTCAAACAATCGGGCAATATTTTCAACCCCGAACTGGCTGCTAAATTCCGTAAGCATTGTCTTGCCGAATCAGGTGATGATGAAGGTATGATACAATATACGAAATTCAGGGGGCAGGAGCCTTCGATGGATGCCTTGCTGAAACGCCGCGGACTAAAATAAACCGGTATGTTTCGAGAGAAAAGCCTTGTTTCGCCGTCGAAAGCGAAGGAAGGCTTTTTTACGTTACAATGTTAGCCTGCAGGAAATCACATACCTTCCCGAAAATCAGGTTAAATGCAGCGTCAACTTCTTTACTGACGGTTTCGGCTACCGGGAAGGGGTCTTCGTGCCTGTACTCGAACGGGAAATCAAGCACATCCACCCTGGCCGGAATATCCCTCCGGGTTCCCTGCAGGGTATTGATAACCTCATAGCCCGGGATAACCGTATCTTTTTCGAGTGTGATGCACAGAACCTGACTGGCTATCTTCCTGAAAAGCTCTTCGCGATGCCGTCGCATAAATGAATAATCAAGCATGCAACGGAAGATGACTCCCTCGGGATGCTGTTCTCCCAGCAGATGCTGCATGCGGGGATCTTTCTGCATGTGTACACTAAGATGTTCGACCAGGTAACTGTACATAGCCACGTTGGCTTCGCTGTCGATAATGAATTTCGAGACCGGTGAAAGGCGGTTGAAAACCGCGCCTCCGCAAAACATAACCAGCTTCGAACGGCCGAAATAATTGTTGGGATTGGTCAGTTTCAATATCTCAGCCAGCAGGCTTCCAATAGAATAGGAAAAGAAATCGAGGGTGAAATCCTTTTCAATGAGCGGATGCTTCCCGGCTTTGCAGTCCTCAACGAAACGGATCACATCATGATAGGTTTGAAGTCCCGACCACAGAAACCGCTGAGGGCAGGCATGCAGGCGTGTGCTTATGGCAACATTCGACAGGGATGAATCAATAATATCAGGATAGCTTTCCTTGCGATACCTGCTCAAATCGAACATCTTTCGGGCATCGCTCCATAAATGCGGGGCCCGGTTCATGTGAAACGCTATAGGAAAAAGAACCACCAGTTTGCCGGTATCGTCGGCTATTTTTTTTGCCCAGGGCAGGTACTTATCCCAGTATTTCTCGTTGAAACCGTGAAAAAACAAAACAACTTCCGTGAACCTGTCAGTATGGACAGGCTTGATGACATGATACCTGAACGACCTGTTTTCGGTAATGCCTGTATCCGAAACATCCATATTTTTATCCAGGCCTGCCATCGCTTTCCTGGCGGAATCTGCACAGCTGAACGTACTGTTGTGCTCTTTGCACAGGTAAGTTTCGTTACCGGATAGAATCGTATAATCCAATGACTCAAAACTGTAATTCCGTATTTCGGACTTCTCATCTATAGGAATGATGTCATCCTCGTAATTCACGGTTTCCTTCAGTCGGGAATAAAGCTGGTTGTAGATCATTGTTCTAGATTTGAAAGTAAATCATTCCTTTGTGCTGTATAATTCCTGATAAGTCCTCTTAGCTTATTGATTCACTTTTATGTGTATACCGGCAGTTGAAACAAATGAATTTTGTTATTCCTGAAGAGCTGTAAAATTACAATCAATATTCATAAATACGCAGAACTCCCGATTCTATTGCATAAACGTACTTCAGTTTAATTTCATCCGCGGCAGGGAAGTTTCATATGAATTCAAAATTGCAGGTGTGAAAGATAAAGCCTTCAATCTGAAAATCCGCAAGATTCACCTCCATCTCATTTTCCTCTTCATTCTACGCCAAAGCCTCTCAGTAATATTTCAATTTTGTTTTTGCTGTTAAAATAATTGGTACTTTTCACTCCCGATTGCTACCGGGATCCATGAACAATAAATTAAATGTACCTTATGTCGGAATACATACTTTCAAAATCAACCTATATACGCGGATTACAGTGCTACAAATCGTTGTACCTCAATAAATTCAGGCCCTATCTCAGGGATAAGATCACCGAAGAGCAGCTTGCTAAATTTGCCAGGGGGCATGCGGTGGGTAAGGTAGCCCAGCAACTGTTCCCCGGAGGAACGGTATTGTCGCGTCCGGGTAAACCTTCGGCCATAAAAACGGCCCAACTAATCAGCGAAGGATTCCCCGTGATATACGAAGCCTGTTTTATCTCGGAAAGTGTGATAGTGGCGCTTGATATACTTGTAAAGCAGGAAAGCGGGTATGCCGCTTACGAGGTAAAAAGCAGCCAGGCTCTCAGTAATGTATATTATAACGATGCATACCTTCAATATCATGTTATAAACGGTTCAGGCCTGAAGCCGGAGAAATTTTTCCTGGTTCACCGTAATGCGGAAATTGAATTATCGGACTCAGCCGGTCTGGATCAGAAATTCATCTTCACCGATGTGAGTTCCGAATGCGAAGCGCATGAGGATATGGTTCAGGATAACATAGTGCAGATGCTGAATGTGCTGAAACTGGATAAATCACCGGATATTTTCCCCGGCAGGCATTGTATGAAACCCTATCCCTGCGACTTCCGGGGTGTGTGCTGGAAGAAACTTAACAGGGATCAGCAGGAAGAATTGTTGAGTGAAGATTGATCCCGACTGCTGCCGGGAATGAAGAATGAATAACAAAAAGTGAAAGATGAAATTTATAGATCTGTCGCATACCATCCGTCATGGCATGCCCGTGTTCCCGGGCGAAGAAAGTCCTTCCGTAGTGAGGGATGAATTGCCGGAGGATGCCGGCTATGTGACTCACCGGCTCGAAACGAATATGCATACGGGAACCCATATAGATGCACCCTTTCATATGCTGGGTGATGAACGGCCCATAGCAAGCTTTCCGCCGGAATTGTTTGCCGGCCAAGCCATAGTGATGGATGTAAGAGGCTTGTCGCAGGTAAGCATTCAGCCCGGCTGGGAGGAGAGCTTCCGTAAATATAAAGTTGTACTGTTTTATACCGGCCACAGCCAGGCATGGGGAACTTATAAATATTATCATGAATACCCTGAATTTGATGTGTCCATAGCCGAAATGCTGGTGGCCTGCGGGGTGAAAATAGCAGGGTTCGATTCGCCCTCGCCCGATAAGTCACCCTATGGTTTCCATACGGTTTTCCTGAAAGAAGCACGATTCCTGGTTGAGAACCTGGCCCATCTCGACAGGCTTGGCGGGGAGGAAAATATACTGTTTATGGCCTTCCCCTTAAAGATTGAGGCTGAAGCTTCGCTGGTGAGGGCAGTAGCCATGACGGATTAGAGACGGCCTTTAGTCCATGAAACCAATAATATTCCAGAAAAGGAAGATTTGATGCCGCTTCTGGGGTAAGGATCACCTGTGAAAAACTATTCCAGGCCTAATCCCTGCCCAGTATAGGACGTTTTAGTATTCATCCTGCTTTCTCTGCAGTATCGCGAAGGGCTTAAATAGAAGGTATAGCTATTATTTACAAAGTTCTTTCACCTTGTTTTCGAGGTCTTCACCACGCAGTTTCTTGGCAACGATTTTACCTTTCTTATCGATAAGCACTGTGAAAGGGATGGAGCTAACCCCATAGGATGCGGCACCGGCCGATTTCCAGTATTTCAGATCGCTGACGTGGTTGGGCCAGCTGAGGTTATCTTTAGTGATGGCTGCAAGCCAGCTGCTGCGGTCTTTATCGAGCGAAACGCTGAATACTTCGAAACCCTTATCGTGGTATTTGCCGTAGATGCCAACCACATTCGGGTTTTCCTTGCGGCAGGGACCGCACCAGGAGGCCCAGAAGTCGACAAGTACCACCTTGCCTTTCAGCGACGAGAGTTTCCGAAGGGTGCCATCCGGATCCGTAAGTTCTATTTCGGGTGCAGAGGAGCCTATAGCGGTTTTGCGTTCAACTTCCACCATCAGGTGATGTTGTTTCACAAATGTATTTTCGGGATAGGCTTTAAACATGGCAGCGTCGGCTTTGTCGATAATGGCAAAGTCATTGGTCATATCGAGTTTGTCCTGGAAGAATATCCATGCCAGCGAAGCCGGATGTTTCTCGATTTGAGCAACCAGCGCCATCTTCTGCAGGGAGTCGTTAGCCCTGAACTGGCCAATTATCAATGCGGTAAGGGAATCACGTTTGGGGGAGGATTGAATATCGTTGTACTGCTGGTTGAGTGCAGCCTTGCGGCTTTCGAAAACCTGGGAGGTATTCATGGCCGAATACAGCAACTGGGTATGAAATGATCCCTCTATCAACGCATCGCCGCCCAGTCTGGCTCCCGTGGTTTTCAGGCTTACATTTTCGCCAGGCGACAATATGATCATCATATAATTTTTATCGTCAAGCCGCAGCCTGAATATATCGGGGGCTGAAACCGGGGCCAGCAGCCGGAAGTTCCCGTTGGAGTCGAGGGCCGCCGAAACAAAAATCCAGGGATTGTTGCCGTTCAGGGTGTCGAGGTAAATCTGTTTGTAAGCGCCTTTCACCGTGAGGGTTCCTGTTATCACAACAGGGGTCGGCGCTTTCTGAGCAAATAAGGTTGCAACCGAAAACAGGACAAAACAAAGGAGTGTAATCGGCTTATACAGGGATAATTTCATTTCAGCAGGGATTGTTTAGATATGACAAAAGTAATGGTTTTTTGAATACCTCTATAGGGAGTTGTTCCTCAGCCTGACTTATTCCGGTGGCTGAGGAAAGCATGGGTCCGCTTTCCTATAATACATAATGCCGGTCCCCGAACCAAAGGTTTGATTCCGGGACCGGCAGAATTTTTACCGCAGGCCATAAAGGCTAAGCTGCAGACTCATGGGTGAAGCTGGTATGTTATCGCATAAAAACTGCAACCTAAGCTTCAAGCTGTTTTGTTTCAGCCTTATTCCTCTCGTTTTAGTGAAAGTATACTGAAAGGTTAAGTGCAGATAGTTAAGCGAGGCGTAAAAACAATTTGCTAAGGGAGAACCACTTTTGCTGTTGTAACTGTACCGTCGTGCATATGTGCTTTTACAATATAAACCCCTTTGGCACCCATGCCGGGGATTATGGCTTCGGAGCCGGCTTCAACTCTGATGGCTGACATGGCTCGCCCCAGCATGTCGTAAGCGGTAACATCGCCGCTTTGCTGCAACAACGATTTAATATGAATGATGCCATCGGAAGCATAGATGCTGAAGTTGCGCACGGATGCGGTTTCGGGTATACCCAGAGTTTTAAAATGGATCTGGAATCTGCCTGTTTCATCGCCCTGTGATGAGTTGAACGTATAGGATGGGTTCTCTGTCAGGTTGATATCGGTATGGGTTTGCTTATCCAGAAGGTAAGTAGTGTATGGAATTGTTTCTATTCCCTGCGCGTCAATCTGGTACTGGTTTCCCGTATTCGGTGCAAAGCTGAATGGGATAATCAGTTCAGGATTGATTTCTGGTAAGGCATCGGTGCTGAGCATTTCGTTGTTAGCCATGGCATAGAATTGCGGTCCGTAGCCTGCCAGGAATTCCCCATCCAACATCATATCGAATCCTTCGGTAGCCTGTGGATTAAAAACGATATTGCATTCCTGTGCATTACCGGCTATCAGGTTCCGCGCAACCAGCTTAAGCCCGTTGAACCCGGCTGCCGATTTATAGAAAGGCTGAGCATCATGTATTCGTTTGCTGGCCGGAATGGTGAGGCTGCCTGTTCCCGAAACTACCTCAACCATAAATCCGTTTGTGGCCGGGATGGCGGCCGAGGAAATATCGGAATAGGACTGATTGGCTTCGTTCCATATCTTGGCTATCCCTGCTATATTGGTCATGTTCCATTCGGCCGAGGCGTCCCAGTTCAGTGCACAGGCAAAGGGATTGCCCAACAGGTGCCACGAACGGTTTGTGGCGGTTGATCCGGTAATGGTGAGCCCGCTCACCTGAACATCGGATACATTAAGCAATCCTGTAAACAGCTTTATGCCTGCGTTATTATAGGCCGCCATATATCCTTTGCCTGTAATGAAATTAAGCGATCCGTTTGCCGCATTCCATGTAGTGCCTGAGGTGGTATTTTTATAATTCACCCATTCATTACCGGCTTCGTTCCAGCAGTAGAAATCAGATTCTGTGTCAGTTGACGTGGTAAACCCGGGAGCAATGGCCTGTGATGCAACCGGCGAACTGAGAAAATGCCATCCATCCTTAACGCTGGTCCAGTCGGCATCATTCATATATCGCTGTACGGTCGCATTTACGGAGGCAGTACGATGAAAAAGTGAACCCGTACCCGACGCATCCGATTCCATTACTAATCCGGCTGTTCCGGCCGCATTGGATAAGGTCCCCCCGACAGTAAGGAACATTCCCGGGCCTACATTCAGTTTAGTTGTACTGCCAATGGTCAGATTACCTGTAACAACTATATTTGAGATTGTAGTAGCAGTTGCCGCTCCGCTAAGGCTGAAATCACCCAGGACAGACAAATCCGTGGCAGGCAGGGTTTTGATTCCGCTGCCGCTTAATATCAGGTTATAATAGCCAGGTGTAGAACCATTAGGGTATACTACAGTTTGAGCACTTCCATTATACTCAACGGTATTGTGATTGTAGGCTGCGTTTAAAACACCTGTATTGGAAAGAGAAAGTGTTCCTGAAATCCCCATCACATTATAAGTTCCTAAGGTTAAAACTGCGCCGTCGGCTATCGTAACATTATAAAAATAGGTTGGATCAGCCATGGTGGCTGCCGGGTTGACAAAAATAACGGTGCTGCTACCGGCATTATAGGTCCCCAGGTTATCCCAGGCACCGGATGCCCCGGCAATGGTTAGTGTTGTTCCAACTCCTCCGTTTAATACTCCTCCGTTTTCGATATTGATTAACCCGATTGTAGTGCTGGCAGGTAAGGTTGGATGATTAGCAGTATTAGGGATATGCACGTGCGAAGTCTCAGTAGGAATACCCCCCGTCCAGTTGCCGGCATCATTCCAGTCCGTTGTATTTACTGTTGAAATTCCCAGCCATACACAATCACTTCCTGAAGTGGAAGTGCCTATGGTTACATATTTCTGATCAAATGTTGTTTTGGCAATGTAAGCCAGGCTTAAATCCGACAAGCCTACCCAATTGGTAGAAGTGTTAAAGTTGGAGCTTCCATGGTCATGTCCATTCGCTGAAGTCACATGATAATCGAACAAATCCAGATCTCCTTCGATAGCCCCGTTAAGTTCTGCATCCAGGTAATGAAGATTAAGGGTTACTGTAGTAGTAGGACTTCCGGCTTGTATAATATCATAATACCTGTTTATGGCATCCGGCTTCCAGGAATGGGTAGCTGATAATATGATTTTAAAACTTACTTCTGTTGGCAGGGAACCGTAATTGGTCAGATTTAATGTGGTATATGGATTACCAAAAGTATATGGCGTATTTATTATAAATGAAGTCCTTTTTACAATCCCCGTTACATCGCCTGTTCCCGTGGTAGTGGCGGTTGCTCCCATGGTAAGTGTATTTGCGCCTGTTTCAAGCGTTCCCTTTGTTGGGGAGGCATTGGCGCTGTTCAGGTTAAGTATGCCATTCACGCTTTGATTGGCAGTAGCTGTTACACCTGCAGTATTATTTACTGTCAGGTTGTTGAATGCATTGATTCCGGCAAGGGTTTGAGCCGATGTGCCATTAAAGGTCACCATGCCGCTTCCTGCTGTAAAAGTGCCGCTGTTCGACCAGTTACCCGTTATATCCATATCGGCTGCCGTTCCTGAATTAAAGGTACCGGAAGTAATGTTCAGGTCTTTGGTGTTTAAAGTGGTTGTGCTTCCGCCCACGCTTAAGGTTTGCCCGGTTTTATTGATAGTGATAGTATTAAAAATCTGGCTTGCAGCTGTTCCGTTAATAGCCTGGGCTGCTGTGGTGCTGTTAAATGTAAGGGTGCTGCTGCCGGGAGTATAGGTAGCGCCATTGTTGGTCCAGTTGCCGGAAACAGTATGAGTATAAGACGATGCATTAAACGTGGTTCCCGATGATAAAATAACATTTCCGTCTATGGATAATGCGCCTCCGGCTGTTGCCGATGCTGTTCCGTTCAGTATAAGATCACCGTGCAAACTCATGGGCGATGGAGGCATGGTTTTAATTCCGCTGCCGCTGAGAATAAGGGTATGGTATGATGGTGTACCATCGGGAAGCAGAATGGTTTGATCTCCTCCATTATATTCAATAGCATCGTCATATATATCAGCATACCATTTTCCGGACCCGGTTTTAGTGATGCTGTTAGCTATTTTCATAGTACTGCCTGCCTCGTTGGTAATATCAGCCCCATTCCCTATCTGAACATTATAAAAACTGGCATTTCCCGATATACTTGTTCCTGGATTGCTGAAAACCACCGTACTTGTTCCAGGGTCGTTGCCCAATGGATTCTGATCGTCCCAGCCACCGCTCAGGCTGTTTGCGATGGTGAGCGTATTGCTGCCCATAATTAAAATTCCTCCCTTGCCGAGGGATAATGAATTTCAGGTTATACCTGCGGGTAATACAGGATCATTACTGGTTGATGCAGCATCAGGAATGATAACATGGCTTGATGAATTAGGCGTGCCAGAACCAACTGATGAGAGAGTCCAGTTTCCAGGGACTGTCCAGTCACTACTGATTGAACCGTTCCAGGTTAAATAATCAACGCCAAAATTGGCCAGTGTAAAAAGCGTTCTCCAGTCGTGGGTGACGGCTACCTGTATAAAATATTCCACAGGTATATTGGCTAATCCTATAAAATTATTTGTGTTATCAAAACTGGCCCTTCCATGTTCGTCGGGTGTAGCACTGTATCCGGCGCCTGATCCTCCCATATCATAATCCCAGGTAACCAGACTGGTTTCTGTATTCAAATTGAGTTCTGTATCCAGGTAATGGAAATTGGCCGTAACCGTACTGCCGCTGCCTCCGGTAGGTACTATTTCATAGGTTCGCTTGATGGAATTTATTTTACCGGGTGGCACTGTGCCAATGGTTATAGTAACGGCAAGGGCTGTTGGCATTGTGCCCGGAGTAAGCGACACGGTGGTAAACTGATTTCCAAAAGAGTAGGGCGTATTGGCGATCAGTGTGTAATTTCTTACTACAGTTCCTGTTACATCTCCTGTGCCTGTGGTTGAGGATGAAGCACCCATATATAGTTTCCACGAACTTAGGTAGGCTGAATTTAAAGTACCCGGATATCCGACATAACTTTTGGTCATCTCGAGGCAGCCCTGTGTAGCCGAAGCATTGGCGCTTACCAGGTTTAGAACACCATTCACCGTGATATCGGCATCCGCTGTTTTGGAGTTGGCTCCCGTGCCGCTGATAGTCAGATTGCTATATGTTATTCCTTTTATAGCCTGGGTTGCAGTGGCTGCATATTCTACAGTTGTAGCGGCTGCTATATTTCTTGTGCCAAATGCAGGGAAGGTTGTAGCTGCTGCAGCTAACCCTAACTTAAAAGTTCCTGATGTAAGATTCAATGTTCCTGTAGCGGTGAGCTGAAAACCGCCATCGTTAAAAATACTGCCGGCAACAACAGTCCCAATGTTAAATGATCGTGCACCAATGTCTTTAGCCGCATTAAGGGTAACGCCAAGCGTATTTTCAATATTAATACCTGCAAGCTTCCCTGCAGTAAATGAATTCGGGAACTCAGCACCTGTGACTTGTGCTGCGCTACCTTTGTATTGCAGGATGGCTGATCCGCCATAATTCAAAGTTCCGGTCAAGGTTACTGTAGAGGTTCCTTCACGCGAAAACACTCCATTAACAGTAGTTGATCCGGAGGCAAACGTTTTTATGTTTGACCCCGTTCCTGAGATAGTAAGGTTATTGTAGGTTAATGCGGCAACAGTTTGTGCACCTGCTCTGCTGTAGTTTACTGTCCCTGTATTGGGGTTGAAAGTTCCCCCGGTTCCTGAAACAACTACCCCGGTTACTGAAAAATTAATCGTACTGGATCCGCCATTCAATGTACCGGCTGTACGTGTCCATGTTCCTGTGAAAGTATGTGTTTTTAAAGCACCAAGATCTAATGTTCCTCCAGTTCCATTAATTGTTAGTCCGGCTCCATTTACATTACCGGTAAAAGTAGCCGTACCGCTTGTTTTGGACATAGTAACCAGCCCTGTTGTAGTAAAGCCTCCTATATTCTGGGTGGATGTAGTACCATTTATAGTTATGGGGGAACTTCCTGCCGTCAATATTCCATTATTATTGATAAAATCTCCCTGAAACGTTAATCCGTAAAAGCTGGAAGAAGTTGAAAGAGTTGCTGAGTTATTGATGGTTAATGGAACATTGGTGTTAGCTCCAAATATTTTTCCGCCATTCAATGTAATTGTACCTGAACTGGTAATTTTAACCCCACCTGTAGCCACGAAAGGTGAAACCCATTCTACCCCGGCTGATCGGTTTGAAGTTGTATTATATTGAAGCGTTGCTGATCCGCCATAAGTGGGAAGTGTTGAAACAGTTGCAGTTCCTTCCAGTGACAGGACACCGTTTATAGTTACTCCTGTAGTTGTTTTTGTGCCACTGCCTGAGAGTGTAAGATTTGAATACGTAACCGGAAGTACAGTTTGCACTCCACCAGTATAATTCACCGTGTTTCCGGCAGTTGAAGCATTTAATGTTGTAATAGCAGATGTTCCTCCGATATTCAGAACTGCACTTGCATTGTTATTAAATGTAGATGACGAGAGTGTAGTTGCTGCATTTAATGTCAGAGTGCCGTTATTGGTAACAGCTCCAGTAGTGGTAAAACTGAATCCTCCTGCCAGCGATAATGCTGTACCTGATGAAACATCTAAAGTGCCTCCTACAGACCGGGCTGCAGCCAAAGTCCAGGTTTTTGTTCCTGACCCAGAAATGATAAGGTTACCTAGATAAGCAGCATCTTTAATGGTTTGTGCACCTAATCCATTATAATTAATAGTGCAGCCCCCAAAAGTTGTTAATGTACCACCAACGGTACCTGATGACATAAGTTGTCCTCCCACATTAAGAGTGCCCGCAGCTGTAAATGTAATTGTTGCACTTGTACCAGTATTATCTGTAGTAATATCACCGGAAACTGAAACTGTTCCGGTAGAAATTGTCATCTGATGTCTGGCAAAAGTACCACCTCCAGTAAAAGCAATGCTTCCGGCATTTAAAGTTCCGGCACCAACAGCAAGAGTATTTATGTTATTTGTTTGCCGAGGTATTGTAATAACTCCTGATACATTGAGGGTAATCCCGGAATTAATGTTTACATTTGAAGCAACTGTTGCTGCAGACAAAAAAGATAGCGATTTACAATTAGCTGTAATATCAACAGTTACGGTAATTCCACTATTAATAGTGACATCATCAGCCGACACAGGCGAGGCTGCAGAACCTGCAACACCAGATGCAGTAGCTGCCCAAATTGCCCCACTCCAAATTCCAGTTGATATTGCAAAACGGGTTTGCCCATTCACAAAGCTTACAATCATGGTCAATCCCAGTGTGATAAGGAGCGTTCTTAGTAAGTTCAGAAATTTCATTTGGTTCATTGATTTGGTAGTGATTAACCCATCTTGCAGCCTTTCCCCTAAAAAAGCAGAAAAAACAGGTTAAAACCAGTTATTTTCAGGTCCCAATCGGGTTTTTGAGGCCAGTTTATTTCGTATGTGTCTGATATTCAA
>CAIPFN010000133.1 GCA_903864265.1 uncultured Bacteroidales bacterium
ATACCGTTCCTCCGGATTGGGTGAGGGTGAGTGAGTTGCTGAAACTGCCGCCTGAGGTTGTTGATAGCTCAAAACCTGTTGGCGCTGTAACCGCAATGTTTGCCGTCAGCCATGTGCCGGAAGCGGTAAAATTCTGTTCGGATGATGCTGATCCTGCGCAGCTTGAAAAGGCTGACACTGAACCGGAAACTATAATTGTTGTATTTATATCGATTTTAATCTGACCGTTTCCTGAACGTACACCAGTGGCTGTTGAAGCATTGGATGTGCCATCCGTGTTGGACGAGCCACCTCCGCCACCACCGCCGGGTGATGTGTCGGAGCCGTTACCTCCGGCTCCACCTCCAAAAAAGCCACCTCCACCGCCGCCGGCACCGCCGGAACCAGTCTCAAAAACATAATTACTACCAGTACCACCTGAGCCTAAGGTTCCTGCAATACCTGCATACCATCCTGGTCTGCCGCAACCCCCGGCATATGTGCCTGCGGCACCACCAGCTGATACGGTCCCGGCACCACCTCCGGATCCGCCACCTGCGCAACCACAGGAAGTACTATACCCGTTGGCTCCGGCAGTTCCGCCTCCGCTGCCACCCGCACCGGCAGGTGAAGGTTGGCAGGAGGAGTAACTTCCATCTCTACCGCCGCCACCGCCACCACCGGCCACAATAATTCTGTTACTCAGAGCAGTTCCGGCAGTTCTTACATCGGATGCGCCACCACCAATGCCACCATATGTGCCATTTTGACTAAGACCACCTGTGCCGCCACCATTATATCCATTCTGACCTCCTGCGAAAATGTATAAAACCTGACCGGGATTAACCGCAACGTTTCCGGTAGCATAACCTCCTAAGCCTCCGGCTGCATTGCCCGAGCCCCCTTGTGCACCCCAGGCCTCTATATTTACACTGTAAACGCCTGCCGGTACAGTCCATGTTTGAGTTGTTCCTGTGTAGCTAAAGGTAGGCTTGGCTTCTGAAGAAAATGTATTCGGATTATTTAAAGCAGCTGAAGTAAAATATACCTGAGTTCCGGTAACACCATTATACTCTGTTACCATAACAATATAAGCTGTTGCTATCAGCAAATTAGTGACTGTTACAGAAGTTCCCGTACCGTTATAAATACAATACCAGCCCGTACTGCCGATTTGCGTACCGCTGCCAAAACTGGTATTAGCCGTGTAGGTTGTCCCGTTAACGGGTACAGCGGTACCTGTATTGGCTGCTTTTATAAATACGGCGCGGGTGCTGCCGTTACCGTTTGTCCAGCTAATGCTTGTTGAAACATCGGTAGTGCTGCTGAATGTAACATTGGTTGCCTGTGTTGTTGGAGTTGAAATTACGGCTGAAACCGGGAATCCTTCGGGCCAGGTTGGACTATTTACCAAAGTGCCAGGATATAAACCGGCTGCCGCGTTATCAGTAAGCGTTGTACCGCTGCCATTGCTCATTTTATAGTAAGCCACCAGTCCATTTTCGTTTCCGCTTAATTCAACATCTTTATTGGCTGCTATCTGAGCAGCTGTTCGTACTACATTCCAAATACGGACTTCATCTAACGAACCATTTAAAAATTCGCTTGTGCCATTATATGACGCAAGATAGTTGGTGATATTCATTGACGGTAATGCATTGCTACCTGCTGCTACCTGTGCGTATTGTACGCCGTCAAAATAACTGGTAAAATAACCGTCTTTTATCCAGGTCATGGCCATATGATGCCAGTTACCATCATTTATTGTACTGGTATTACCAGCTGATACCATGCCCGCCGACGAAATGAAATGAGTACCACCCGATCCGTAATACCCTGCCACAAAAAAACTGCTGTTTTGTACCCTGTAAACTGAATTCAGGGTATAAGGGGTGCTTCCATCCCCTTTTTTATACCAGTATTCCACAGTAATGGCCGTGCCATTCGAAAAATTATTATCCCAAAGGCTTGCCGGTAAAGTTACATATTGGTTAGTTCCATTAAATTTAATGCAGTTGTTAGTGGCGTTTACTAACGACCCACTCATAGATACAATTAGTAAAAGCAGGAAAAGTTTTGTTTTCATCTTCTTTGTCATGATGGCAGGTTACTGCCGTGAGTACGAGCTCCGTTTACGGGGCAGTTAATTTTAGCTTCTGTTAATGCTGCTGTATGCAGGTTTTACTGGCAAGGGTTTGATGATTTGCAATCATCTTTTGAGTATAAATGATATTGTTGCTTCGTTTACTCTCTCTCATTCCCTTTGTCGGAAATAGAAATGCAGGCACTTGGTTGGCTCTGCTGAGGATAAAACTTATACCTTTCAGCTATTCATCCGGATGCTTATAACCGTTTTTAGTTAGCTGTAAATATTAACTTTATCTTCTTCCATTACACCTGTGCCTGGTTGTTGTAAATGTTGTCTGAAGTGCTGTACGCAGGGATATAATATTTGGGTCCCGGTTTGTATGGCTTCCTGAACAGTGGGGCTAATCTATTGCAGTTATCGGCGGATTGGAAATGCGCATCAAAGATAGAATAGCAGAATGCATATTCTTATTTATTATGTAAATATTATTTACAAAAAAAACATATAACTAGGCCTTAATGAAGGGATATATGTAAAAAAGTAATAATATAAGAAATAATAAGGTAAATAAAGTAAAAATATTATTTGATTCGATGTGTTTAAGGTGCCTGAAACGGGGCCCTGGGAAGTGGGAAAGGAATGATTATTTAAGGATTCGGGTTCCGTTTGCCATGTCGCGCATGCCTGGTTGCATATGCCCGGTTGCGGCTTTCAGGGAACAGGCTCAGCAGGCCGGATTGAACGTAAAGTAATGGGAAGTAAGGATGGCGGGTGTATACTGCGGAATCTGTTTATTCATGGGTTAAATCGTATTATATTCATGAAATGAACAAACAATACTTTATGGGTTTTGCCGGCAAAATAATTGGCTATGGTATGGAAACCGGCGGTGTTGCCTTGAAAACACCCTCCTGCGTCGACGAATTTGCCGGTTTTGCCTTGAAAACATCCTCCTGCGTCGACGAATTTGCCGGTTTTGTCTTGAAAACACCCTCCTGCGAAGACGAATTCGCCGGTTTTGCCTTGAAAATACCCTCCTGCGTCGATGAATTCGCCGGTTTTATCTTTAAAACACCCTCCTGCGAAGACGAATTCGCCGGTTTTGTCTTTAAAA
>CAIPFN010000134.1 GCA_903864265.1 uncultured Bacteroidales bacterium
CGATTCGCCCGATGAAACCGCGTTCTTCCGCAACTCCCTGAAGCAGCTGATGCGTAAAAGCGGCTTTACCGAAATTACCATAAAGCCTTTCGATTTCCTTCACCCTGCAGTACCCTCCTCTCTCATTCCATTTATTTCGGCTATGGGTGAAACCTTTGAAAAAATTCCGGTTCTGAAGGAAATTGCAGGATCACTCTATATTTCGGCAAAAAAAGGCCGTTAATCGCTCCTTATTCCTATCATCTTACCGCACTGATACTTATCCTTCCGACAGGATACCGTATGAATGATCTGTCATTTTTAAGCCATAAACAGATACCATTATTTTCGGGTATAATCGTACTACAATACAACATTTGCAACATATTGAAGTTATTGAATTTAAATACTCCTGCTATGAAACGTATATTTGTCCCGGTTCTAATTCCAGTACTCGCAGTTCTTTCCATATTGTTAACAAGCGCATGCAAACACGATCCGCTGGCCGACGGAACCCCAATCCCTCCGGATACCGCGGGAAACGGGAACAACAATTCGTCGGGCTGCAGCAAGGATACCACCTATTTCGTACAACAGGTCCTGCCTATTTTTCAATCCAGTTGCGCGATGAGTGGTTGCCACAACTGCACTACGCATAAAAAAGGTTTGATCCTCGATAGTTACAATGGCATACTTTCGACCGGGGGAATCAATGTAAACAATCCAACGAGCAGCAGCGTGTACAGGGCCATGACAAATTCGGGTGATGAAAATATGCCGCCATACCCCGCCGCGCCCATGACCAGCACGCAATTAGCACTGATCTCCAAATGGATAGGCCAGGGTGCAAAAGATAACAGTTGTCTCGAAAGCGGATGCGATACAACCAATGTGAAGTACACCACCCATATCAAACCGCTCATACAGAATGCCTGCCAGGGATGCCACAGCGGCGCTTCGCCCGGAGGTGGAATTGAGCTGTCAACTTACGCCGGCATTAAAGCAATAGCCGATAACGGCAAGTTTTTCGGCTCCATCAGCCATTTATCCGGTTTCAGCGCTATGCCTAAAAACGGAAATCCCCTCACCGATTGCCAGATAAATATGGTCAGAATCTGGATCCGGCTGGGAGCAACACAAAATTGAAAAGGATTTGACATGAAGGTCAATTCGCTTCCCGGATCGGATGATGGAATGTTGATACCATTTGCTGGACCCCGCCACAGTCGTAAACGGAGGAAGAATACTGAAAAAGGTGGCTGGAAGTTCAGGATGCCGGAGGCGGTATAAATAAAATTCCGAATTCCTTCGATCCGCATACACTACTTTGGTTACCTTTACCGAAGTTATTGCTATCATTCAGTTTGGCCAGGTTTTCAAGGCTGGTTCCCCGCTGTTGGATAGTAAGAGTTATGCCGGCTTTAAACCTTTCAACCATGAAGAAAATTTACCTTCTCAGCCTGATTGCCTTTTTGTATTCATACAGGGTCAGCGCCCAAAACAGCTTTTACGATGTTAATACCATTCAGCTGATCGAAATTACGTTTTCCCAGACCAATTGGGATTATATGCTTGATACTGCAACTGCCGGTTCCGAAGGATTTATCATGGCCAGCAAAATAAAAATCAACGGCGTTGAATATGACAGTGTTGGTGTGAAGTATAAGGGCAACAGCACTTACAACGTCAATCAGGTTAAAAACCCTTTTCATATTGAATTGGATACATACAAAAACCAGGACTACCAGGGATTCACTGATATCAAGCTGAGCAATGCCTTCAAGGATCCGTCCTTTCTGCATGAGGTATTATCGTATAAGATCATACGCAATTATATGCCTGCGCCCCAATCCAATTTTGCAAATGTTTATGTCAACAATCAGCTGATAGGTCTGTATTCCAACTCAGAATCGGTTGGAAAAAGATTCGTCGATAGTCATTTCGGGTCCAAGACCCATACTTTTTTTAAATGCAACCCCATCAGTGGTGCCGGTCCGGGAAGCAATGAATATCCCAACCTGGTGTATCTGGGAAGCGACAGCTCCCTGTATTTCAGCCGGTATGAGCTCCAATCGGATCATGGATGGAACGATCTGGTTCATTTTTGCGACACCCTGGCCAGCCATACCGACGCCATCGAAAAAACGCTCAACGTGAACCAGGCCCTCTGGATGCTGGCCTTCGATAATGTGCTGGTCAACCTCGATTCGTACCTGGGTGCTTTTTCGCAGAATTACTATCTGTACAAGGATGATTACAACCGCATCCAGCCTGTGGTTTGGGATTTGAATGAGTCGTTCGGGACCTTTTCCCAAACCGGAACACTGAATCTGAACAGCACGGTTTCGAAACAGCAAATGACTCATTTGTTGCATACTACCGACGACGGCTGGCCTTTGGTAAAAAAGCTGCTGTCGGTTCCTATGTACAAACGCATGTACCTGGCCCATATGAAAACCATACTGTCCGAAAATATTGCCACCAACTCGTATTATACGGATGGCCTCGCTATGCAAAACCTGATCAAGAATTCAGTTAACGCGGATACGCATAAATTTTACACCTATGCTAATTTTATCAGCAATCTCACCACCGACGTGAACCTGGGAAATGGCATCGCCCCCGGCATTACCAACCTGATGAATGGGCGGAATACCTACCTGAGTGCCCTGTCAGATTTTACGGCTGGTCAACCGGGTATTTCAGCCATCCATGTTTCAAACAGCCAACCCTTCATGGGGAATACGGTTTTTATCACGGCAACTGTTACAAATACTCTCAGCAGCAGCGTATTCCTCTATTACAGGAATATCGGCTATACCCCGTTCAGCCAGATATTGATGGCTGATGACGGTTTGCACGGCGACGGGGCTGCCGGCGACGGAGTGTACGGCGCTACCCTGACCATTAATTCGGGTAAAACCGAATATTATCTGTATGCCGAAAACAGCCAGGCCGGGGTATTCTCGCCCGTACGGGCCGATATGGAATACTACACCCTTTTAACCCAGGCCTCCGGCAACGGTAAACTGGTTATCAACGAATTCCTTGCTTCCAATGCGTCCGTGGTGCCGGATCAAAACGGGCAGTACGACGACTGGGTTGAAATATATAATCATTCGTCCGAAACGGTATCGCTTGCCAATACCTACCTCTCCGATTCGTACAACAACCTGCATAAATATAAATTCCCTAGCGATACTTCAATCCTTCCTAACAGCTACCTCATAGTGTGGGCCGACGGAGATACGCTTCAGGCAGGATTGCATGCCGGGTTTAAACTTTCAGCCTCCGGCGAAAAAGTGGCTTTATCCAGTATTGCTGACGGGATTATCGACAGCATTACCTTTGGCCCTCAAACCACCGATATTTCGATGCAACGGTGTCCCAACGATACGGGTGGGTTTGTATTTGCCGTTCCCACTTTTGCCGCTTCAAACAATTGTCCCAACTCCATAGCCGAAGACCCGAATGCCCTTTCGCTTTACGTTTTCCCGAATCCTTTTGTGGATGTAATCCGCATCAATCCCGGGAACGAAACGGTTAAAACCATCAGAGTGGTAAACCTGATGGGTCAAACTTTACACTTTAAAGAAGGTAATTTTATAAATGATTTTGACCTGAACCTGGAACTGCTTCCGAAAGGGTTGTATATCATCATTTTCAATAATGTGATAAGCCGGAGAATAATTAAAAACTAGCCACAGGGAATACCTGACAGAATCATAAGCCCGGAAAGAAATCCTTCCGGGCTTATTTTTTTCATCCTGAATCCACCAAATGGTTTATGATTTCCGGGTACCATTTCCTGCTGTCCGGGAATTATAACGTCCAGAGAAAAAAGGTTGAGATTACGGTTAAGCTCCGGCTAAATCAGGTCCTGCATTTTTAACACACTGGTTTATTGATATTTGACTACATAAAGGTGTGGAAGTACGTACACTTCATTTTTCCTTTTTAAAACAGATCGGAAGTTGACTTTTTTCAGCATAATCCAGGTTAAAGGGGAGCCTTTCCACTTCCGGACTTCTGTTTTCAAACGGATGGTTACATATTCAACAATCCGTTTGAGGCAGAAGTATGTTATTTGTTGCTGAATTCCAACTGACCATTATTGCAGCTGATACCTATTTTTTTATTTTTATCGATGGTATCGGCCAGTATCATTTTCGACAGTTTATTCAGAATCTCACGTTGAAGTACTCTTTTCAGCGGGCGTGCACCGTATTGGGGATCGTAACCTTCGGCAGCCAGTAAACTAACGGCATCGTTGGTTATAGAGAGGTGAATTCCGTTTGCCAGGAGCATTTCCTCAATCTTTTGCAGTTGTAGGCGTACAATCTTTGCGATTTCTTTTTCAGTAAGCGGGGAGAACATGATCACTTCGTCAATACGGTTGAGGAATTCGGGCCTGATGGTCTTTTTAAGCAAATCCATGACCTCATCACGGGTTTGATCCAGTACTTTTTCGCGATTTGCCTCGGAGATGGATTTCAGCTTATCCTGTATCAGCATCGAACCTATATTGGAGGTCATGATGATGATGGTATTCCTGAAATCAGCTGTCCGGCCTTTATTATCGGTGAGTCTGCCATCGTCGA
>CAIPFN010000135.1 GCA_903864265.1 uncultured Bacteroidales bacterium
CATTCGTGCAGCACGATAACCTGATTGCGCTGCCCAGCCAGGATGCATGCGCTTCGTCCACGTTCCTTCGGCAAGGTATTCAATAACTCCAGAAGCCATGCTCCCAGCAATTCCTATGGCATTTACCCATTGAGCATTATTTAACCCTAGAGCTGTTGCAGTCGCCGCCGCCGCTCCGATGGCACCAAAAACAGCTGTTGGATGAAAACCTGCCTTATGTACCAGTTTTGGGGCAACGGTACATAGACGACACATCAACTCTGCCCCTACAGAGATTCCTCTTGTCATATCAAATCCAGAAAGGCGATGCCTTTCTGCCGTAGCCAATACAACCGGGACAATCACAGCGCCGGCATGTATTGGCCCCCCTTCATAAGTATCGTCATAATCCTCACCATGCGTGGCAGTACCATTAATCAAGGCGGCCGCAGCAACATTCGATTTTCCCTGATGGCCAATGACAACGCAATCACCCGGTTCAAAAGTAGCTCGCAATGTTGCCTGCACGTAATCTGTATTTCTGGCCGCCACACATAAACCCGTTACGTCGATCAATAATGAATCGCATAATACTTCCATCGATTGAGGTAGTTTTTCAGGCATCACAGAAAAAGCATGAGCCAATTTTTCAGAAACCGATATTGCAGGAAGATTCTTCATTTACTCCGCCTCAACTTTGCTAATACGAGCAACTTCAGACCAATGTTTTACTTCCTCGACAATGTATTTTTCAAATTGTTCGGGGCTCATTGGCATAACATAAATGGCCTGTTCATTTAATTGTTTTAACACATCTGGCTTAGCTAAAATTTTACCGATCTCAATGTTTAACTTGTTCCTAATTTCAATAGGCAATTTGGCAGGACCAACAATGCCATACCAAGTTAAACTATTAAAACCCTGGTAACCCGATTCATTAAAAGTGGGTACATTTGGCAGCAATTCATTCCGCTTTTCCCCAGTGATTGCGAGCGCCTTAAAGGATCCATTACGGATATGAGGCATCGCTGCGGATAAACCAGGAAAGATCACTTGAATCTGACCGCCAATTGAATCGGTAAAAGCCTGACCAATACTTCGATAAGGAACTGCCATGCTAGGCACACCGGAAACCTGCTTAAACTCCTCCATTAACAAATGGTTTAAAGTTCCGACCCCAGATGTACCATAATCCACTTTCTTGGGGTTTGCCTTCGCATAAGTAACAAATTCTTGCAATGTATTAACAGGCAAACTGCGTGGCACTACTAATACGTTTGGCGTTCCGCCGATCATCCCTATGGCAGTAAAATCCTTCACTGGATTGTAAATATTCCTTTTAACTGCTGGGTTTGTCCCATGCGTAGCAACATAACCAATCATGAGGGTATATCCATCCGGAACTGCTCTTGCGGTCATTTTTGCTGCAATTGCTCCGCCTGCACCAGCTTGATTATCCATTAGGAACGATTGCCCCATGGCCATTCGAAGTTGATCGGCAATAATACGCCCAACAATATCCACCCCACCTCCGGGGGCTTGTGGGGCGATTATTCTGACTGGATGATTTGGATAATCGTCTGCGGCAAATATGTCCGACACAAACCCTAATAGAAATGAAATACTTACCAAAAAACCAAATGTAAAAAATTGGAGTTTCTGGCATCTAATAGAGGATATTTTCATTGCCGAATAATAAAGGCAAAATGGAAGTCGGTCTTTTCAGGATTTTGGCCTGCCCAACAGGAGTCGAACCTGTGACCTACGGCTTAGAAGTGCATTTTCTGAAATCGGAAGAATCTGTAAAGCTAAGTAATTGTATATTAAACGTTGTTATTAGGTTTTACTAAGTGGCATTTATCGGATATTCTGCGTTGAATCCATCCAAATTTTGACTTCCGGGAACAAAAATCAGGATCGCTTATGGCATCTGGAAATGAAG
>CAIPFN010000136.1 GCA_903864265.1 uncultured Bacteroidales bacterium
GATCACGAAAACATGACTCAGGAAAAAAATAACCTGATGGCTAAAAACGAGAACCGCCTGAAACAACGCGAGCAACAACTTAACCAGCGTCACGACGAGATCCAGAAAAAGAACGAAGAAGTCCAGAAACACCTCAAAGAATTAACTGAATCAAAAGTCGTTCTGGATCAACAGAAAGAAACCATCAGCCGTAAACAGCAGGAAATAGATAAGGCGCACAAACAATACATTGAGCAGCTGGAAATCATTTCGGGGCTTACAGCCGAAGAAGCAAAAAACCAACTGGTTGAAAACCTGAAAGATGAAGCCCGTACCCAGGCTATGGCTTCCATTAACGACATTGTTGACGAGGCCCGTCTGCGAGCCAACAACGAAGCAAAAAAAATCATAGTTGAAACTATTCAGCGTACAGCTGCCGAACAAACTATCGAAAACACCGTTTCTGTATTCAATATCGAAAGCGAAGAAATCAAAGGCCGCATCATCGGCCGCGAAGGCCGCAACATACGCGCCCTGGAAGCCCTCACAGGCATTGAGATTATTATCGACGATTCACCTGATGCCATTATCCTTTCAGGCTTTGATCCCGTACGACGCGAAATTGCCCGTCTCTCACTTCACAAACTGGTGACCGATGGACGTATACACCCGGCACGTATTGAGGAAGTAGTCGCCAAAACAAAAAAACAAGTCGAACAGGAAATTATCGAAGCCGGTAAACGCACCACCATCGACCTGGGCATCCATGGCTTACATCCCGAACTGGTCAGGCTGATCGGCCGTATGAAATACCGCTCATCCTATGGACAGAATCTGCTTCAGCATTCACGCGAGGTAGCTAACCTCTGTGCTACCATGGCGGCCGAGCTGGGTCTTAATGTTAAAAAAGCCAAACGTGCCGGACTGCTTCACGATATCGGGAAAGTGGCCGAAAACGATGCCGAATTGCCACATGCTATCCTTGGTATGAAAATAGCCAAGGAATTCAAGGAGCAACCGGATATCTGCAATGCCATAGGAGCTCACCACGATGAAATTGAGATGGAAACGCTTATCGCACCTATTGTTCAGGTATGCGATGCCATTTCAGGCGCCCGTCCCGGTGCCCGCCGCGAAGTAGTTGAAGCATACATACAGCGCCTGAATAAACTGGAAGAGATTGCACTCTCCTATCCGGGCGTTGTTAAAACCTATGCCATACAAGCCGGACGCGAACTGCGCGTTATTGTAGGTGCGGATAAAGTTTCAGATGAAGAATCAAATCAGATAGCTTTTGACCTGTCGCGCAAAATCCAGGAAGAAATGACATACCCCGGCCAGATTAAAATCACCGTAATCCGTGAAACCAGGGCCATAAGTTTCGCAAAGTAATTAAACTAAAAAAGCACAAGAGGAGTTCTTATTTCAAGGACTCCTTTTTTGTTTTCATACATCAATACTGCACCCTGATATCAGCTGTCGCTATGGACACAAAACAATTAAACCTCTTCAAAAAATTACTTCCCGGCTTATTACCCATATTTGTCTTCATCCTTGTGGATGAATTCTGGTCAACAGAAGCGGGCCTGGTAGTTGCCGTAATTTTCGGCATAGGGCAGCTTGCCTGGGTTTTCATTCGCGAGAAGCGCTTCGACCGCTTTGTCTTTTTCGACACGGCTTTACTGGTTGCCCTTGGAGGCATATCGATCGCCCTGAACGATGAAATATTCTTTAAACTCAAGCCGGCGCTGATAAACCTCATCTTTTGCGGCGTTCTTGGATTTTCCGCCTTCAGCAGCAAAAACCTGCTTATGATCTATTCGCAGCGTTATATGGGTGACATAAAGATGCCCGAAGGAGCTGAAAAATCCATGCAAAAAACCATGAAAATCCTCTTTTGGATGATGCTGGCCTATACCTTGCTGATCGTGTTTTCGGCATTTTATATGAGCAAGGAAGCCTGGGCCTTTATCAGCGGGGGATTGCTGTATGTTCTTTTCGGCTTGTTTTTCGCCTGGCAATATCTTTCAGCCAAACGAAAGCCCAGGGTAGCTCCTGGTACCCAGGAGGAAGAATGGGTTCCCCTCGTTGATGAAAAAGGAATCATAACAGGAAAGGCCACCCGCACAGCCGTTCACCGCGGACCGGGCTTACTTCACCCGGTCGTACACCTGCACATTTTCAACAGCAAAGGAGAAATCTATCTGCAGAAGCGTTCCATGAACAAAGACACTCAAGCCGGGAAATGGGATACCTCGGTTGGCGGACACGTTAACCTGGGCGAAACCATCGAACAGGCTTTAGCCCGCGAAACAGCAGAAGAACTCAATATTACTGGTTTCCACCCGGCTCCGTTGATTCAGTACAAATGGGAAACTGAGATTGAATCGGAACTGGTATTCAGTTTTACGGCTCTTTATAACGCAAATCCCGTATTTAATAAGTATGAAATTGAGGAAGGCCGGTTTTGGACTGCCCTGGAAATCAGGAAGAACCTGGGAAAAGGGGTTTTTACCCCCAACTTTGAGAACGAATTTCCAGTAGTATTGAAAGCAATTGGAAGATGAAACTGAACGTCAATCATTTGAATAATGGGAGACCAGAAGTTGAATACTTACAAAGCCCTGACGCCTTCTATTGCAGAGGCTTTCCGGTACCGGTCAATCACTTCGTCGGCACTCAGCATGACTTCCTTCACGGTGATACTCACATATTTTCCTCCGGCTGAATGCCGGTCAGTAAATTCAGCATGGTCAGGGAACAGGTCGTGTATCAAAGCAAAGATTCTGTTTTCGGCCGGGGCAATAAATTTAAACATATAAACCGAAGGCCACGACACATTCATGACCAGGTGGTTGTGCAGGGTATCAAAATTTTGTGGGTCCAAAGCAGGAAATCTTATTAATTTAAAATCTACAGTATTGCTGTTTATGTAACTTAGCAGCCGCAAAATAACAACACAATCCGGATTATGTTTGAAATAATAAAAGAAGTTGCTGCATTTCTGCAGGGTAAAGGTATCACATCACCTGATACAGGCATTGTTTTAGGCACCGGTTTAGGCAAACTGGTTTCCGAAATTGACATAGAAGTTGCGATTGACTATGCTGATATCCCCCATTTCCCGGTGTCAACGGTTGAATCACACAAAGGCCGGCTCATCTATGGGAATCTGCAGGGGCACAAAGTGATTGCCATGCAGGGCCGGTTTCACATGTACGAAGGATATACTATACAGCAGGTTACATTGCCGATCCGGGTGATGAAACTGCTGGGCATTAAATGGCTGCTGCTTTCGAATGCGGCAGGTGCTATTAATAAGACCTTTCAGAAAGGCGAACTGATGCTGCTCGACGACCACATCAACCTGTTGCCTGAGAATCCCCTCACAGGAAAAAATATTGACGAATTAGGCCCACGGTTCCCGGATATGAGTTGCCCTTATTCAAAGCTTATGAACGACAAACTGGAAACGGCCGCTCAATTGCTGAACATCACACTTCATAAAGGAGTATATGCCGTGGTTGCCGGTCCAAACCTCGAAACCCGCGCCGAATACAGGTATATCGGAAGGATAGGGGCTGACGTGGTAGGCATGTCGACCGTTCCGGAGGTTATAGTGGCCAATCACATGGGATTGCCTTGCGCAGCTGTTTCCGTAATCACGGATCTCTGCGACCCCGACAATCTCCAGCCCGCCATTCTCGCAGATATTCTGGAAACAGCAGGCAAAGCAGAACAAAAACTTATCAGCCTATTTAATGCCCTGATAAGAAGCCTGTAGCAGGACCAATAGCCTATTTACGGATATAGGTGTCGTTCGAATTGGTAAAGAAATAAGAGTTCGCCTTATTTTTGGAAATGAAACTCTTTAATTCAGAAGATGTGTCGAAAGTTTCCTTTATATAATCGGTTACCTCCAAAGTATGGATTTCACCTGCCTTTTCATCAAAATTAAATTTGTACAGACTGTACCCGTTTCCTCCTTCTTCAATGGCATTCATAAATGTTTCGCCGTTAACATCTGAGAAGGTAAGATGATATACCGTTTCGGTATAAGTA
>CAIPFN010000137.1 GCA_903864265.1 uncultured Bacteroidales bacterium
CACGAATGGCACATCCTTACCTATAACGATTTTCACCTCTCCATACCCTTACCGGTAATTCTTCTCGATAACGGCAAACTGGTAGTATTCAGCTCGGGTCATCTGCACCATGGGCTGGAAGCCTATAATGGCTACCGCCTGATGAACGAAGGCGTGAACAAAGGTAAGATTGTAAAAGTACAGGCTGATGGTGAAACACCTGATGCTTCAGCCAAAATACCACTCGATTTTTCGATAACCAAGAATGTTGTTTCTTTGTTTATCAGCATTTTAGTGCTTTGCCTGATCTTTATTTCTATAGGAAACCGGTATAAAAACAACCCGGATTCAGCACCGAGAGGACTTCAATCGGTATTGGAGCCACTCATCCTCTTTGTCCGTGACGATATTGCTATTCCCGGCCTGGGTAAAAAGAAATATGCCCGTTTCATGCCCTTCCTGCTGACGGCATTTTTCTTTATTTTCCTGAATAACCTCATGGGCCTGATCCCTATTTTCCCGGGGGGCGCCAATCTTACCGGCAATATTTCCATCACGCTGGTGCTTGCACTCTTTACTTTTGTCATCACTACCTTTAACGGGAATAAGAACTACTGGCTGCATATTTTCAATGCCCCGGGCGTACCCTGGTGGCTTAAATTTCCGATTCCACTCATGCCTATCGTCGAGTTTGTAGGATTGATCACAAAGCCTTTTGTATTGATGGTCCGTTTGTTTGCCAACATGACCGCTGGGCATATTATCCTTCTTGGTTTCATGAGCCTGATTTTCATTTTCGGTAAAATGAACCCGTTTGCAGGCTACGGAGTTTCGGTATTTTCTATTGCCTTCGGCGTTTTCATGAGCCTGCTCGAGCTGCTGGTAGCATTTATACAGGCCTACGTCTTCACATTGCTTTCGTCCATTTACTTCGGAATGGCCATGGAAGAACATCATACCGAAGAACATACAACTGAACACTAAATCTTTTTATTAATCACCATAATTCCATTCTTATGTCACTCTTAGGCGTTTTATTACAAGAAGCAGCAAACCTTGCTCCTGTCGCAAAGATGGGTGCCGGCATTGGTGCTGGTATTGCAGCTATTGGTGCAGGTATTGGTATTGGAAAAATCGGGGCATCCGCCCTCGAGTCCATTGCCCGCCAGCCCGAAAGCGTAGGCGATATCCGTTCGAACATGATTGTGGCAGCCGCTCTTATCGAAGGTGTAGCATTCTTCGCTATCGTGGTTTGTCTGTTGATCCTGTTCCTGTAAACAAAAAAAATCGGTTGCTGTATCCCTGCACCTGGCAGGGATGCTGCAATTGAACCTTTCGGAACAGTACACAAAGTAAATTAACCTATAATTTCTCAATACCCCGACTATGCAATTAGTAACTCCTGGTATAGGCCTGATATTCTGGATGTTGATTTCATTCAGCCTGGTAATGTTTGTTCTTGGCAAATATGCCTGGTCGCCGATCATGAAAGGTATTCACCAGAGGGAAGATACCATTGAAAGGGCACTGGAAGCCGCTAACGAGGCAAAGAAGGAAATGCTCCAGCTGAAAGCCGGCAATGAGCAATTGCTGCGTGAAGCCAAGGACGAACGCGATGCCCTGATGCGCGATGCCCGTAAGATGAAAGACGCTATTTTGGAAGAAGCCCGCGTAAGAGCTTCG
>CAIPFN010000138.1 GCA_903864265.1 uncultured Bacteroidales bacterium
CCGGCACCCCGGTGGCCAAAACAGGTTCAAACGAGCAAGTTCTTTCATCAAAACTAAAAGCCATGTTTTGGGAACTCGATCTGGCCATTGCTTATCCTTTAGGTAAATTTCTACCTTTTGGAGGGGCTGGTTTCACAAGTCAGTCAGTACATTCTGTTTACAAGGTCAGTATTCACACCACCGATTTACAAGGAAATGATTTCTACAATACAACCGAATTTGATTCCCGTTTCAGGGGAATGGCCTTTTACGGCTTTGCAGGCATCGAATACCGACTTATCAAAGGGGTATCTATGTATTTAAGGAGTTCCTTCCCAAATCCTTTGCGTTCAAACCTGGGTTTTAGGATAGTTTTATAATAGCAATCAATTTAAAGAAAAAAAATGAAAAAGTATATACTTCCCATAATCGCTTCGGTACTGCTGCTTATACCGACTTTTTTATTTGCCTACGACGACCCCAAAGGAATATTTCATTGTCAGAAGGATATTGAAAATAATGTTGCAAGTTACTCTCAGTATTCTTCAACTCTACCATTCAATGGCGCTCTGTATAATTTTATATATTATAGTTCCGGTGATAAAATCATTATAAGGATACTCACTCCAAAGGAAAATCTAACTCCCGGCACAATGAAGTTAGCTGTAGAAAAACAGGATGATATTTCTGCATTAGGTAATGTCAGTAACCAATTCCATCAGCCAGCGCCGGTGATATACAACGGTTTACTGTATTGCTTTTTTCTGGCTAACAATAATAAACTCGGGTACTCTGTGTACAGGCCGGATTCCTTAGGTTGGTTGCCTCATGTTGCGATAAATGTGTCTCCAAATGGCCATTTGGTTCGTGGAGGAATGGTGGCTGTTGTACTTCAAAACAAATTATGTCTTTTTTATAAAGGAGCCAGTGGTTTAGAATGTCAGTGGGCAGAAGATAATGCACTCCAGGTTTGGCATCGTGAAGACCTGGGATTTAACAATGGAGGAGACAATGAAGAACGATTCGGATCGCTTTCGGCAGTTACAACGTATGTCACATACAAGAATAAAAGGGAAGAAATGGCCGTGTTAGGATTTGTGGATCCTAATCATAAAGCCATGTGCGCGCGATTTATATTTGAAAATAATAAGCTGGCAAAAATTTCTGCCCCTACACTCATAGCCGATAACTACGAATATCAGTGTGTTGCACTTGCTGAAGGTAGCGTAAAAGGAGGGGGGAGCAGCAATGGCAAATGCATTCAGGCCTTTTTAAAACGAGAAAACAAGGATGGTGGATGGTGTAGGTACAGGATATTGCGCTATCAGACAATTACTACTGATGGATGGCAACAGCAGGAAAACAACCTGGTAGAAAGGAATTACGATTGGGCAGATCATGAACTGAACCTCACAGTGGCCAACATTGGTGTGCCTGCCAGCAATACTTGTATGAGGCAATTTATGTGTCTTATTTACAGGGGTTACGACGACTGCGACTGGCCCCTTAACAGTGCCTGGGCTGAAACCGATAGTTTACATATGAGCAATTTTCACAAGGACTCAATATTAATGGATCCTTCGCGAATCACCTATATCGGATACATCGAAGGAGCTCCGCCTTACCATATTAATCACGGTTACTTCCCTGGGCATTCTGAGTATAATAACGCAATTAATGGCAAGGTAATATCAACTGCTGAATTTTCGAAATCAGGTTCAACTTCAACAGCTGACGAATTTAAATTTGAGGTGGGAATAATGGCAAAGTGTGAAACCAAGTATTTTCAAGGGGAATTTAAGGGCGGTTATATGGGAAACTGGGAAAATGAGACTAAAAAAACATATAAAATTACTACTTATGCCGAGGCAGGAAATGATAACCAAACTAATGGGACATTGCTCTTTACTGCCCCCATACTCTCGATGGATAAGTATTACATTTATGATATGCAGGGGCTGATAATTGACTCAACTTACAGCTATTATATAAAAGATCTAATTTATACCAGGGAGGCTGTGCCGTTAAAATTCAATTTAAATTCCTCGGATCCAATGACTTTCGCAAACAGGAAGGTCAAAGACAATATTGATTTATATCACAATTATCCGAAAGTTGGAACATTGTCATCGGTTGATTTGACTTATGATGCCGAAAGTGGTGGCGGGTCAGATGCCGAACTTGGCGTTGAAACTACTGATAAGAACACAAATGGAGTACAAATTGAATTTGAAGCTCTTTTGGGGTGGAACGTAAAAGAGTATGGTGTTGGTGTTTATGGGAAATTCGAATATTCAAGTACAACAACCACAGTTGCCGGTGCGGATATTGATATTTCTACAAACCTGAATGAGCCTGTTGATTCAGCTGATTGTAAGAAATTAGTTTTCAAAGCTTTTTGGATCAATCCATCGTCGAACCAAAACAACTGGTGGGTGCCTGAAGATGTGCCAAAAGCAAAACTTTGGTGTCTTACGTATGAGGTCATTACTTACGAAATAGAAGGAGGCAAGGACGGCCCTATCACGTTGGTAGCACCTACTGAAGAGGATCAAACCATTGTCTCCTCAGGAAATCCGCTTCTGGTTAAACCTATGAAAGGTAATGAAGAAATTCAAAAAGGATTACATACCACTTCATGTTTGTCTCAAAATTACCCCAACCCCTTTAATGGCTCTACAAAGATCAGATATACTCTTGGAGAGGAGTGCTCAGACGGAAGCATGACATGTCTGAATGTATATAATCTGAACGGATCAAGGGTGGCCACCCTCGTAAACGAAAACAAAGTACCCGGCAGCTACGAAGTGGAATGGGATGCCTCCCGGTTTGCTCCGGGTGTTTACTTCTACAGCCTGCAAAACGGCAGTTTTAAAGATGTGAAAAAACTGGTTTTGCTAAAGTAATCAGCTTTTTATACGGAATACATAGAGGCAAAGTGTGCACTTAAAAATAAAAATTATTCACAGCTATCCTGGCATGTCAGATAGTTGTGAATTTTTACCAGTCCCGGTTAACTTTAAAACCAAAAAACGGCATTAAATTTAAAATGAAGCTATTGTGAAAGAAAAACGGATTATCACTTTAAACATACTGTGCATGCTGCTATTTATAAGCATAGGTTGCCGTAAAAACGAGGACAGCCATTTTCCTATTCCCGTGCCCGGTGCATATACCACCCTCGACCGTACCATTGTACCGGATAAGGTACCCGATTCAGCGGTAATCAAGCCCTGGGATATAGCGTTGTTCTCAAAATACGGTTACGGAAAATGGCATTACGGTCCGATGAGTCCATTTGAGAAAAAACTGCAGTTGATGCCCTATGGATATACCGGCGCTTCAGAAAGCAATGGCACCATTCTTCTGAATTTCTTTGCTATAACAGATATCCATATTACTGATAAAGAATCGCCTACACAATCCATCTATTACAGCTTTATTCCCTGGATGTTTAAAAGCACCATCTCGTGTTATTCGCCTGCCATGCTGTATAGCACGCATACGCTGGATGCCGCGATTCAAACCATAAACAAGCTGCAGAAACAAAGTGCCTTTGATTTTGGGCTTACACTGGGCGATATGGCTAACAGCAGCATGTACAACGAAACCCGCTGGTTTATTGACATCCTGGATGGAAAAAAAATTAATCCTGACTCAGGCAAGAAGGATGATCCCATAGCCGGTCCGGGCAATGATTACCAGGATGAATTCCAGGCTGCAGGCCTCGACAAATCCATTCCGTGGTATGCAACCATGGGAAACCACGATCATTTCCTGATGGGTGCTGATCCTTTTAATGACCGGATCCGGAATAATGCAACCAGCAGCGAGATACTCAGGCTGGGAAATGTTTTCATTGACAAAAAGGCCGCCCTTGACCAGGAAACATTCTCCATGGGTACAATTGACGGAAGTACAAGGTACGGGGATATTATAGGCGCAGGCAAAGTGGCCGAAATGACCTCTTTCCCGGTCATTCCTTCTGATCCTGACCGTCGTATTCTTGCTAAACAGCAGACAAGAGCTGAATTCTCGAACACCACCACCTTGCCGTTGGGACATGGGTTCGAAAACATTACAACAATGGATGGATGCTATACGTTTGAGCCAAAAGCTGATCTTCCACTTAGGATTATTGTCATTGATGATACCCAGGATGAAACGGATGTTCCGGGCACTGGTTTGTATGGCGCAGGATCACTTGCCAATGGCCGGGAAGCATGGCTTATGGCGCAGCTTCAGGCAGGACAGCAGGAAGGCAAGTTAATGATTATTGCGGCTCACGTGCCTATAGGCGTAGAGCCGAACGGATCAATGCTTGGCTGGTATCCTGATCAGACTGAAGAAAACAGGATCATTGCCGAACTTAAAAAATATCCGAATCTTATACTGTGGGCATCCGGTCATCGTCACCGCAGCCAGGTTACCGCTTTTACGTCGGATGATGCGGATCATCCTGAAAATGGTTTCTGGGAAGTGGAAACTAAATCTTTGAAGGAATTTCCTCAGCAGTTCCGCACTTTCAGGATAGTAAGCAATACCGATAATACCCTTTCCATATTTGTGACCAATGTAGATGCTGAAGTCATTGACAATCCGTTGGCTGCTACTGCCCGTTCGTATGCCATAGCAGCTGCCCAGTTATATGGTATAATGGATGATGTGATAGCAAATGACAGAACAGGGAAAAACTACGAACTGATTGTGCCTCTGAGTAATGAAATGCAGTCGAAAATGGCAGATTACAGAGTTAAAGTCGGGAAATAATACATACTAAATCAAAAACAAATCATTATGAGAAACAAAAACACATTGCCAGTATTAGGTTTATTATCAGCATTTCTTCTAATTCTGGTTGTTAATACAGCCTGCAAAAAGGACCAGAATTCTGTGGACAAGGATGTAACCGATTATTCCAACCCTAAGCACTGGCTAGCTCTACCCACTGATCCGGCCAAAGCCGTGGATATTTTTTACCTGTATCCTACCGCCTGGACCCCGGATAGCCTGACAAACCCACTCTATTGTGAAATCGACAATTCCACTATGCTTCAAGGTTCAGCCTATGCTTTAAGCATGCAGGCAACAGCCTTCGAAACATCAGGGAATATATATGCACCCTATTACCGTCAGGCCAATGCTGTGAAAACCCTGGTTTTGCCGGAAGACCAGCGATGGGATATACTGAAACAGGTTCCAGCCAAAGATGCTGTTGCTGCTTTTGATTATTACATCAATCATTACAATAACGGCCGCCCGTTTATCCTTGCCGGTCATTCGCAGGGAGCCAATGTGTTGTTGTTTTTGCTGTCAGAATACATGCTCAGTCATCCGGAGGTTTACTCACGTATGATTGCGGCTTACGTTATCGGTTACCCGGTAACAGCTGATTTCATGGCTGCCAATAAACACCTGAAATTTGCCGAAGGCCCTGATGATACCGGCGTAATTGTCTCATACAACACCCAATCCCCCAAAGTAGCTCCGGGAACAAACTTCGTGGTGGGAAACAATATTGGCCTGTTGATAAATCCAATCAGCTGGAAAAGAGACGAAACCTTAGCTCCTGCATCCGAAAGCCTGGGTTCCCTTTGGTTTGGTGTAAACAACAGTTTTGTGAAGAAATTAAATTTCGCTGATGCCCGTATTGATTTATCACAGGGAATTTTGATATGTAGTAGTGTGAACGACAGTGCCATGTATAAAATTTCGGGTGGCATGGGATTAGGCGTTTACCATGGCTTTGATATCCCGTTTTACTATTATAACCTCAGGCAAAATGCCGAAAACAGGGCCAGTAAATTCCTGGGGAAATAACAGGATAAACCTTATTTGCGGAGATAATCATGAACTAAAGTACCTGGATGCCTTTATAATAGGGGGCATCCAGGCGCGTTTAAATCCTGATTTTCAGATGATGTCAACTATTGACACCTTTTTTTTTGCTACGTGCTGTCCCCTGACTTTTTTCCGGATAGTACATCTTTAAAATTTCATCTCCGGTATATCTCCTTCAATCGTCAGCCAGCCCTCGGTAGCTTTTCGGATCTCATCCACACTTACTCCCGGCGCCCTTTCGATAAGCTTAAAGCCATTTTCGGTGATATCAATCACGGCCAGGTCGGTGACGATACGTTTTACGCATTTGATGCCGGTAAGTGGCAGTGTGCAGTGCTTCAGCAGTTTTGATTCACCGTCCTTGCTGCAATGCTGCATGGCAACAATGATATTCCGTGCCGAGGCTACCAGGTCCATGGCGCCGCCCATGCCTTTCACCATTTTGCCGGGGATTTTCCAGCTTGCTATATCGCCCTGCTCGGTAACCTCAAAAGCGCCAAGCACCGTAAGGTCCACATGCCCGCCCCGTATCATGGCAAAGCTCATGGATGAGTCGAAATAGGCGGCTCCCGGCACCACGGTAACTGTTTGTTTCCCGGCATTGATGAGGTCGGCTTCCACTTCATCCGGGTAAGGAAAAGGTCCCATTCCTAAAATTCCGTTTTCCGACTGCAGGGTCACTTCCATGCCTTCGGGAATGTAATTGGCCACCAGGGTGGGAATGCCGATCCCAAGATTGACATAATATCCGTCGCGGAGTTCCTGTGCAATGCGTTGAGCTATTTGTTCTTTGGTTAAAGCCATGGGAAGAATGTTTGATGTGAGATGTTGGATGTGGGAGGTTTGATGTGAGATGTTGGATGTGGGAGGTTTGATGTTTGATTTCGGATGTGGGATGTTTGGTTTCGGATTTCGGATTTATGATTGGCATAATTGATTTAGAAGAAAGACAGTTAACGTGGGATGCTAAATGGAGTGGGCAGATGTTATAATGTGAACCTTGGTGGAAATTAAACTTTCGTCAGAAGTTTTCTAAATCCGGGATTATTCCGCCATTGCACATCCGCCATCCGCCATCCGCCATCCGACATCCGCCATCCGACATCCGACATCCGACATCCGACATCCGACATCCGCCATCCGCCATCCGACATCGCACATCCGACATTACCGAACAGTTACCCTTTCAATACGTTTCTCGTAATCCTTGCCCTGGAAGATGCGTTGCACAAAGATACCCGGGGTGTGAATAAAATTGGGATCCAGTGTGCCTGCCGGCACGAGTTCTTCCACCTCAGCTACAGTGATGGTGCCGGCCATGGCCATGGGATGGTTGAAGTTATTGGCGGTTTGTTTATATACAAGATTCCCTGCAGTGTCGCCTTTCCAGGCTTTTACAAACGCGAAATCCGCTTCCAGCGCCATTTCCAGCAGGTGTGGCTTGCCATTATACATACGAATTTCCTTGCCTTCGGCAACTTCGGTGCCTGCCCCTGCCGGGACAAAAAAGGCGGGTATGCCCGCACCGCCGGCACGACAACGCTCAGCCAGGGTGCCCTGCGGGATTAATTCCACCTCCAGTTCACCCGATAGCAACTGCCGTTCAAACTCGGAATTTTCACCTACATACGAAGAAATCATCTTATGGATCTGCTTGTTTTTCAGCAAAATACCCAGCCCGAAATCATCCACCCCGGCATTGTTCGAAATACAGGTCAGCCCTTTTACGCCGCTCTCGGCTAAAACCCTTATGGCGTTTTCGGGAATGCCGCACAGGCCAAACCCTCCTACCATCAGGGTCATCCCATCTTTTACCCCGGCAATGGCTTCGGCAGCACTATTAACTACTTTATTCATATTTCTGAATTTGATTATGAAAGTACAACATTTAATCCGTCACCCGGCTTACTCTTTGTGCATTTAATTTAAGCTGTTTTCAGCAAATTATTTCCTCAAGCTGTTTTCAAAAAAATCTTCCACGGTTTTATTAAAAAGGTCTTTGTAATCGATAAGCGTTGAATGGCTTGAATTGGGCAAAATCCATAAATACGCTCCCGGTATAGCCTCAGCAATTAACAGGGTATGTTTCGGTAGAATTATATCATGATCGCCCCCTATGACCAGCGTTGGACATTGGATGGTTTGCAGCTGTTCTCTCGTGATATGAGGTTCAAAGCAATCGAGCCCGACCAGCTTCCGGTTCCTGATAATTTCGGGCGTTTGCGGCATTTTCCCGAGGGTATCGTAATAATTCATTCCTCCCAGGTAATCGGCACCGCTGATAGCTGTGCTGTCGGGCGTTAAGTTAGCCCCTGTAATGGCTAGTTTTTTAACTTTTCCGGGATGCCGGATAGCCAGGAGTAAGCCATTGATTCCGCCATCACTCCAGCCCAGCACATAACACGAATCGACATGAAGTTTATCCAGCAAAGCGCTGAAATCATCGGCCATCATTTCAAAACTGAGTGAGTCCTGTAAATCTTCCGATCTGCCCTGGGCCCTGCTATCCACGGCAATTACTTTATATTTTCGCGAAAAATAAGGAATCTGATACCTGAAGCTGCTGATTGACCCGCCGTTGCCATGAATCATCAGCAAAGGCTCTCCCTGCCCGTAGATTTCGTAATACAGCTTAATCCCCCTGATTTCTTCAAAATTGCCGGTATTCGCATTTTGCCCGTACATGGCCGTGTCGGGAGGCGAAACCACCGCGGATTGCGCCCTAACCCCGTATTGAAGGCTTAAAGCGATGAAGAGAACCAGAACTGTTTTCAATCGTTTCATTACTTGTTTGATTATATCTTTTTAAAAAGTTGCTATCTGTATAAGGGAACTGTTCGGATCTGCTATTATTGGCACTTTCCTGCCGGGCATACATTCTGATCACAGGATAAATAGTTCAGGAGCAAAGCGTTGAGCTTCGCAAAGAGCTCCCTCATCCAGGTCGACGGGTATATTCATTTTGCGGCACCAGCCTGCCAGTTCCACAGTGTCGAGGTTTGCTAAAAGCTCATACCCTGTCATAGGGCAGCCGCCAATACCGCCCAGGGCGCTTTCGAAGCTACGGATGCCGGCGTTCCAGGCCGCCTCGGTTTTGTTCTGCCAGCTTTCGGTCCGGCTATGTAAATGAATTCCGGTTTGAAGTCCGGGAAAGGATTGCACCACTTTGGCGCAAAGCTTCCCTATCGAATCAGCGGTTCCTTCACCCGTGATATCCGAAAGCACAAGGTCCTCCACCCCGGCAAGAACGAGCCTGTCAATTGCGGCCAGTACCAGATCCTCGCTGTACGAATCCCGGTAAGGATTGCCAAATGCCATGGTTACATAAACCCTTAAATCCTTTCCCGAATCCCCGCATACAGCCTGCAACTCCGTGATGGTTTTCCAGGCGTTTTCCTGGCTCGTGTTCAGGTTTCGCTTCAGGAAGGTGGGTGAAACCGAGTATGGATAAGCGATAATATCTATTTTACTATGGGAAGCCGCCATCAGTCCGCCCCTGGTATTGCCCACCAGCACCATCAGTTTTGTTTTCAGGTGTCCGGGCTCAAGCAGTTTTAAAACTTCGCCCGTATCCGCCATTTGCGGTACAGCCTTAGCCGAGACAAAACTTCCGCAATCCAACGTGTCAAAACCCACTTTCAACAGCAAATTGAGGTATTTAGCCTTTATTTCAACAGGTATATACTTTGCCCAGCCCTGCATGGAGTCGCGGGGAGTTTCGGTGAGGTAGAGGGTTTCGGTTCTGTTCATTGGACAAGGGGACAAGGAGAGGTGGGGACAAGGGGAGGTGGAGACTATGGGAAGGTTGACGAACGAATAAGCGTTTTAGATTGAATAAGTGGTATTGGAGGGAAAGGGAGAGAAATTATAGTGTTATTTATTACCATTTGTAATTTGTGGCTTGATAATCCATTTTTCAGGCTGGTTGATCATTATAACTAATTGAGCTATTATGGATTCATATTCTGCGAACATATCATTCTACGAATCAGCAGAAATATATCCGCAAAGAAAGGCTAATTCCAACCAAACCTGGGTTTCTGTAGCTTCGGTTTCGGAATCGTTAAGTTTGGAGATAAAAGCGGCTTTATATCGTCGCCGTCGCCAGGATTCACCGATATTGGAACAGACACTCCGGGAACTTCGACGCATTTGGTCTGTCATCGAATATTTTTCTTCCGATGGAAAACCACGAGTAATCTCAAAAATCATCATGGCTGCCTTGATGGCCGCCTGATAAACCCTCAGGTCTCTGTAACTATCTATTTTCATAAGTCAAACATGAAGCAAAATTATGGCTTCTTCTTAATCGAAACATTCGAAAAACCTTGGCAGTGGAATCACTTGATCTTCGTCAAATATTTGATAAATCCAAATCGTCCTTGTTTCCCTCCAGTCCCCATCTTTCCTTTTACCCTTGTCCATGTTTTTATCTGGACCAACAGACAAATGCATCCAACCCTCCCCTTGTCCCTAGTCCCAATGTCCCCTTGTCCCCGTCTCTCCTTGTCCCCTTGTCGCCCGGTTGCTCTTCCTTGTTTTCAGCGTATTCAGCATCCAATATACCTCGAAATCACCATCCTCTGAATCTCCGACGTCCCTTCCCCGATCTGCAGCAGGCGCTGGTCGCGGTAAAAGCGTTCGATGGGGTAGTCTTTCATCAGGCCGTATCCTCCATGGATCTGTACCGATTCGTCGGTTACCTCCTTGGCTATTTCGGAACAGTATAGCTTCGACATAGCGGCCTCTTTGGCAAAAGGCAGGTGGTTATCCTTCAACCAGCAGGCTTTATAGAGCAGAGTGCGGGCGAGTTCAATCTTGGTAGCCATATCGGCCAGTTTAAAACCTATGGCCTGGAATTTCGAGATGGGCTGTCCGAATTGTTTGCGTTCCTGTGCATAGCTGAGCGCCATCTCGAAAGCCCCCTGGGCACAACCCAGTCCCATGGCTGCAATGGATAAACGCCCGTTGTCGAGGGTGCTGAGCATGATGCGTGAGCCATCGCCAACCTGCCCGAGTGTATTTTCGTAGGGAACGCGGCATTCGTCGAAGAATAACTCAGCCGTATCGCTGGCCCTCCACATCATTTTGCCGTGCATGGCCCGGCGGGTAAATCCCGGAGTATCTTTTTCGACAATAATGGTAGTGAACTCCTTTTTTCCATCCTTTTCCCCGGTAACGGCCTGCACGGTGGCACCGGCCGAAATATCGGCTGCGCCGTTGGTGATGAATATCTTGGAGCCCGTGATCACCCATTCCCCATTTTCGACCCAGGCCCTGGTGCGGGTACCCCTGGAATCGCTTCCGGCATCGGGTTCGGTGAGCCCGAAAGCCCATAAAGCCCCGCCCGTGCAGAGCTGAGGTATATATTTCTGTTTCTGCTTTTCGGTACCATAGTAATATAAAGGCCCTATTCCCAGCGAATTATGTGCGGCAACGGTAGCCGCCTGCGACCCGTCGATGCGTGCCAGTTCCTCCACGGCAATAATATACGATAAGGTATCCATGCCTAGTCCACCATAATCAGTTGGGGTGCTGATGCCGAACAACCCCAGCTGACCCATGCTCAGCGTTAATTCAGGCGAAAAGCGCCCTTCCTCATCCAGCTCACGGGCAAGAGGTTTAATTTCGCGTTCGGCAAAATCACGAACAGCTTTACGAATGCTTTCCTGTTCTTCAGTCAGATGAAAATCCATAGGTTTGAGAGGGTTTGAGGGTTATTGGGAGGATGTAGGAAATTGGATTGAGGGGATTGAGGGGATTGATGGGATTGATTGAGGCAAGGGGACAAGAAGACAAGGGGACAGGGGGACAAGGGGAGGCGGGTAAATTGTGCTTGAAGGACGAGGGTATATTCTAATCCGATTTTTCGGTTATGGATAAGGTAATCCATACAATCCAAAGCAGCAGATTGATGGTTAATCCCACATAAGGGAACCAATAAGCCAGTACGGTGGCCACGATATAAATGAAAATGCCAAATTTAACTGACCGCTTTAAATTGTCAATTATGGCCATACTCGATTTGCCATTCACCAGCATTTCCGGCTTGTAGATGGAATAAAGCAATAAATACCAGCCCATTGAATTGATAATTCCTCCAAAACAGTAAAATACTATGGCCGGTTTGGCATAATCCGTTGCGATATATTCGGCAAGCAAAGCGGTGGGGAAAGGCATAAAAGTGATAGTGAGCAATAAAAATCCGTTGGCGTACAGGAAAGGCCGCGACGATTTCACCAGCACATTGAACAGGTAATGATGATTAACCCACGAAACCAGTATGATGCCGAAACTCAGCAGGAAAGCGAAATAGGATGGCCATAACTGCATGAGCCCTGCCCATAAATCACTCACCGAGTGCACTGTTGCCGGGGGTGGAACCTTCAGCTCAAGGATAAGCAGCGTAATGGCAATGGCAAAAACGCCATCGCTGAAAGCCTCTATTCTTGCATTCTCTTTCATAAAAATATTGTTTCCAGTTAGACAATAATGGTTCAGGAATAGTTCAACTCACTCTGATTACCGGCAGCCTGAATGGACGATTCCATATAACTAACAAACTAAACCTCTATCGGTTTCACCGAGGCTGCCGATAAATGAAGGAGTGTAAAACTGCTGTCCACCAACCTGCCGGCTTCCACATTGATACGGTCGACCACGGCATCGGCTGGACTGAGTATATTGTTTTCCATTTTCATGGCCTCCACCACCAGTAAAAGATCGCCTTTGGAAACTGTATCTCCTTCTTTTACGCAAACTTTAATCACTTTGCCGGGCATAGGTGAAGTGATATGGCTGCCTTTTTCGCCCAGCGGGGCCGAAATGCTGTTAAAGTCGGACTGGGCAGGTAGTATATCTTTTCGGGTCACATCGAAGGTGTGAGTATGGTAACTCACAACTACTTTCCCCGGTTCGGGATGTGAAACAAAAGCGGTGTAGGGCTCTCCATTCAGCTGAATTTCAATTTGCCGGCTGCTCCCCCTTTCTTCGAAACGGATGCGAACTTCCTTCTCATCGAAACGGGCTGATAATTCATTCGCTGTCAGACTATTGACATCACAACGATAGTTCCTGCCTGCCATTTCAAGCTCCGGCTGCATCAGTATGCGCCAGTATCCTATTTTATTCCAAACGTTTTCGGACTCATTGCGGGCCTTTGCAGTTTTGCCGGCTATACCTGTTTTGCTTAGCAGGGCTATGGCCAAAGGCAGCCATTCGGGTATCGTTTTCCGGTCCTTCTCCATAGCCGTCAGCAGGGAAGCCGTTTGCTCGCTGCAGAAACGGGTCGAAATGGTATTATTTATAAACTCGGTGTTCTGCACTATGGCGTACAGGTAGCTGATATTGTTTTTAATACCATGAATGCCATAATTCTGCAAGGCGTCAATCATATGAAACCGGGCTTCTTCCCTGTTTTTGCCATGCGTGATCAGTTTGGCTATCATGGGGTCAAAAAAACTGCTCACCTCGTAGGGCTGGCTCATGGCATCATCCACCCGGATGAAATCGCCTTTCGGTTTCTGATATAAGGAAAGATGGCCGGGCGACGGCATAAAGTTATTTGAAGGGTCTTCGGCATAAATGCGGCATTCGATGGCGTGTCCGTTCTGCTGAATATCAGCCTGTTCCATCCTGAGCCTGTCGCCCGAGGCCACGTACAACTGTTCCTCTACAATATCGGTTCGGGTTGTGAGCTCTGTAACCGGATGTTCAACCTGTATACGGGTATTCATCTCCAGGAAAAAGAAATTCAGTTCCCTGTCGACCAGGAATTCGATGGTTCCTGCTCCTGAATATTGAATCGCTTTCCCGATGGCAACGGCAGCTTCGCCCATGCGGGCACGCAAATCAGGGGTGAGGGTAGGCGAAGGGGCTTCTTCGATGATTTTCTGGTAGCGGCGCTGAATGGTACACTCGCGTTCGAACAGATGAACCACGTTTCCGTAGTTATCCCCCAGGATCTGAAATTCAATATGCCGGGGTTCTTCCAGGTATTTCTCCACATACACGGTTCCGTCGGCAAAATAATTTAATGCTTCGCGCGAGGCGGCCTCCAGGGCAGCGGCCAGACTGTCTTTATCGTTGACAATGCGCATGCCTTTGCCTCCGCCTCCGCCGGCAGCTTTTACCAGCACCGGGAAGCCGATTTCATCCACCTGACTGAGAATGCTGCCCGCATCACCCGACAAGCCCTTCGTGACCGGAACACCAATGGATGAAACAAATAGCCGCGCTTCCACCTTATTTCCCATCACCTGCATCACATGCGCTTCGGGACCCACGAAGATAATTCCTGCTTCGTTGCAGGCTTTTACCAGTGCCGGGTTTTCCGAAAGGAACCCATACCCCGGGTGCAGGGCGTCGCAATGGCTGCTTTTGGCAATATGAATAATTGCAGGGATATTGAGATAGGTTTCCGAAAGTTCGGACTTGCCAATGCAATACGCCTCGTCAGCATAGCTGTGGTGCAGGCTGCTTTTATCAATTTCGGAATAGATGGCTACCGTGCGTATGCCCATGCACCTGGCCGTGCGGATAATGCGGACGGCTATTTCGCCACGGTTGGCTATTAAGAGTTTCTTTATCATTTTGAATTTCGGATTTCGGATTTTCGGATTTTCGGAGGCGAAAGTCTGAAATCCGATTTTAGATTTAATAATTACTTTTCAAGATTTTTCTTTGCTGTTTTAATGGAACTAACTATTATGGCCAGGATTTCGGAAGCTTCCTGCTTAATGGTCTGAGTTATTTCCGGTGATGCCAGCTGGGCTTCCAAAATCATTTCCAGCCAAAATATTGTTTCGTCGCACTCTTCCTCAGCAATGCCAAGTTTTGCTATAAAATCTTTGGCCGACTTACCCCTTCCTGCTGCCCTGTAATTTGCGGCAGTGGATGTGGATGATTTAATAATCTGATAAGCAATAACTTTACTTTCCTGACAAATAGGAAATAGCTTAGTTAACTTAATTACCTCAAGCGCCATTTTCATGGTTCGCCTTTGCATGTCAAACTTATCCATTGCTTAGAAGTTTTATGATTCACTTTTGCGCCAAAGGGATTGGCTGTTTGCATTCACTATTTACTAAGGAATTGTCGGATTGGCTTCAGATAAAATGAATTCCCTTTTCCGAGATCCGAGATCCGAAATCCGAAATCCGAAATCCGAAATCCGAAATCCGAAATTCTACCCAACCCACCCCGGCTTCCTTTTCTCCAGAAACGCCGCCATGCCTTCCTGTCCTTCTGCGGAAGCACGTATTTCAGCAATCATTTTAGCCGTATAGGTTAAGGCTTCGTCAAGTTCTATATGGTTTACCACAGTATCGATCAGGTTTTTGCAATGCGTAACGGCCGCCGGGCCGCTGCTAAGCAGCATCTGAATCATATTGTCGATATAGCTTTCAACCTGCCCGGCCGGCAGGGATTTGTTTACCAGCCTGTAACTTTCGGCTTCCGATCCGTTAATCCGCCGGCCGGTAAGCATAAGTTCACGTGCCCCGTATTCCCCAACCCTTTTGATCACGTAGGGAGAAATGCAGGCCGGCACAATCCCGATCTTGACTTCGCTGAGAGAAAATACGGTTTCATTGTCGCAAACGGCAATGTCGCAGGCGGCCAGCAGTCCGTTGGCACCGCCTATGGCAGCGCCATGCACCACCGCTATGGTAGGTTTAGGGGATGAATAGATGGAATAAAAACATTCGGACAGGCGGAGGCTTTCGGCATAATTCTGCTCGTAGCTGTATTTGGAAACATCGCGCATCCAGTTCAGATCGGCACCGGCACAAAACGATTTACCCTCGCCACGCAGGATAATCACCCGTATATCCTCCATTTTGCCGGCAACCCCGAAAGCTTCAGTCAGCTCAGCTATCATTACTTCATTAAATGCATTGCGGATATCCGGCCTGTTTAGCCTGATAGTGGCTATCCCATTTCCAAAATCTGCCTTAATAGTTGTATATGTGCTCATTGTATTTTCTTTATCTGTTATTCTTTGTAAGAACGGTTTATCAATCACATGACTATTTTGTCAAAACTCAAATTCCTGGCTTTATCAAACTCCTCAATCCCAACTCTATCTCCTTGTCTCCCATCTCCTTGTCTCCCATCTCCTTGTCTCCCCTTCTCCCCTTCTCCTTGTCCCCACTTCCTTGTCCCCACTTCCTTGTCCCCATCTCCTTGTCCCCACTTCCGCATTACATCCTAAAAACCCCATACTTCGTCTCTTCCCATTGTTTGTTCAAGGAAGCGGCTATTCCCATGGCCAGCACTTTGCGGGTATCCACCGGGTCGATGATGCCGTCGTCCCAGAGGCGGGCGGTGCTGAAGTAGGCTGAGCCTTCTTCTTCGTATTTTTTAAGTATGGTATTCCTCATTTCGTCACGCTCGGCATTAGCCAGCAAAAGACCTTTGGCCTTAAGCTGCTCTTCCTTGACGGTGATCAGCACTCCGGCGGCCTGCTCGCCACCCATCACGCTGATTTTCGAATTGGGCCACATCAGCAGCAGCCGTGGTTCGTAAGCTCTTCCGGCCATAGCGTAATTGCCTGCGCCGAATGACCCGCCGAAAACAACCGTGAATTTCGGAACTCTGGCATTGGCTACGGCATGCACCAGCTTGGCCCCGTCGCGGGCAATGCCACGGCGCTCGTATTCCTTGCCGACAATAAAACCGGTGATATTCTGCAGGAAAAGTATAGGCACGTTGCGCGATGTGCACAACTCGATAAAATGAGCTCCTTTTAACGCGGTTTCGGAAAACAGCACCCCGTTGCTGGCCAGTATCCCGACTGGCATACCCATAATATGAGCAAAGCCGGTAACTATAGTCGGTGCATAAAGAGCTTTAAATTCGTGGAAACGGCTGCCGTCGACAATACGGGCTATGATTTCGTGCGAATCGACAGGCTTACGAAGATCGACAGGAGCAATACCATATAATTCGGAAGGATCGTAATAAGGTTCTTCAATCGGAATCAAATCCAGGAACTGCTTTGCCGGCTTTTTTAGGGTCGAAAAGATATCGCGGCAGATCTGCAGGGCATGGCTGTCGTTTTCGGCCATATGATCGGCCACTCCCGAAATGGATGTGTGCACTTCGGCTCCGCCCAGTTCTTCGGCCGTTACTTCTTCTCATGTAGCCGCTTTTACCAATGGCGGTCCACCGATAAAAATGGTGCCCTGGTTTCGCACAATGATAACCTCATCACTCATAGCCGGAACATAAGCCCCACCCGCGGTACATGAGCCCATGACAACCGAAATCTGGGGAATCCCTTCGGCCGACATACGCGCCTGGTTGAAGAAAAACCTTCCGAAGTCGTATTTGTCAGGGAAAACATTTGCCTGCTCGGGCAGAAAGACCCCTCCCGAATCGACCAGGTAAACACAGGGAAGATGGTTTTCCATGGCGATTTCCTGTGCCCTGACGTGTTTTTTAATGGTTTCGGCTATATAAGTGCCGCCTTTCACGGTAGCATCGTTGGCCACTATCATGGTTTCCCGTCCGTGGATAAGTCCGATACCAGTGATGATGCCCGCCGAAGGAAATCCGTTATCGTACATGCCATAGGCTGCCATGACGGACAGCTCCAGGAATGGAGTGTTGGGGTCAATCAGCTGGTCGATGCGTTCGCGCGCCAGCAGCTTGCCGCGTTCCTTGTGACGGCTGACAATGGCTGCCGGCGAGCCGTTCACCACGCCCTGAAGAGTGCCCCGGTACTGTTGCATGATATACCCGAAAGCTTCGAGATTGGCCAGGTATTCGGGCGAATGGATGTTGATTTTTGATTCAATCCTGTACAAAGCAAATATGTTTTAAAAGGTGGAATACAACCATTAATCCTTACCCGGAACAGCGAAACCCGGCGGATAAGAAAACCTAAATTACAAATAAATCTGAATGTGGGAGAATTGTTGAACCAAAAACCAGATAAATGTAACAATTTACATATTAATTATGACTTTTGGCGGGCCGGCAAGGAAAAACGCGTTCTGATCCTAGCCTTTTTCCGGATTCCTGAAGCTGTTTTTATAAAAAGAACACTCTTGACCCTGGCGGAGAGAATTGAAAGCTGAACCTTTGCAGGCAGCCTGCAATCAGCGAAATTTTTCTTCCAGCAAAACATTTGCCAGGTACAGGTCAATCAACCTGGGCAGAGGAAGCCGGGCGATGTGATGCAAGGCCACGGCTGTAATATTTTCGTCGCCTTCTGGCGTACCTTCTACGGCAATACGGATAAAACGGGCCAGTAGCCTTCGGTGCGAAAGCTGGTGGATATACTCTTCCGAAACCTGTTTCACGGTAAACGGAAACCCTCCGAAAAGTCCCCGCTCATTGCACTTTTCGAGCAGCTGTTCAATATCTGCTGCGGCTTCGGTTTCAATGCAGGGAAAGTCGTAGAGGTTTTTCCAGATATCGTTGCCGGTTCGTTTCCGCATCAAAATAAACTCTTCCTGGTTCTGAATAAAACTGATAACCAGGTAATTCAGGTGCCGGACAGTTGCCGCCTTTTTCGGAGTCTTGACTGGGAAATCGGTTACAGTGTTTCTTTTGAACGCTTCGCACGAAAAAGCCAGTGGGCAGGTATCGCAGGAGGGGCTTTTAGGTGTGCAAACCAGGGCGCCGAGTTCCATGGTTGCCTGGTTGAACGTGCCCGGATGATGATTGCCGAGCAACTGCACGGCCAGGTCAGTTAACAGTTCACGGCCTTTGTTTGTATCCACCGCTGTTTCAACGGCATAAAGTCGCGATATCACACGGGCCACGTTTCCGTCGAGAACGGCAGTGGATTCATCAAAACATATGGAAGCAATGGCAGCAGCGGTATAGTCGCCTATGCCTTTCAGTTTTTTAAGCCCTTCGGCCGTTTGAGGGAAAATGCCATTGTGTTTTTCAACAACCTCTTTTGCTGCGTGATGCATATTTCGGGCTCTTGAATAATAACCCAGTCCCTGCCAGAGTTTCAGTACTTCCTGTTCGTCGGCAGCAGCCAGGCTTCTAACATCCGGGAAAGCGGCCAGGAAGCGGTGGTAATAATCCATACCCTGGCTGACCCTGGTTTGCTGCAAAATCACTTCCGAAAGCCATATTTTATATGGATCAAGCGTTTCGCGCCAGGGCAGGGGACGCTTGTTCTGACTATACCAGAGAAGAAGGGATTCGGTTAGGTTCATGATACCGCAAAAGTACGATGTAGAGCTAAGAATATGGATTAAAAGTGATGAAGTTGATTTGATTTGGCAAAAGAGAAAATTATGAACACGGATGACACAGATGTTACGGATGGTCACAGATAAATGGCATCCGAATCTCCCTGGCTGACTGCAGCATTTTAGAAGCATTATTTGCCAATGATCGACCAGAAAGCAGGTTTGAGCGATTGGATGGATTCTGTTCGGTGATTTTATTTTATCTTGCAGCCCGATACTACGAAATTCATCAAAAATGATTCGAAAAATACTTTTTGCACTCCTCCCCGCCTTGCTGGCCGGCATTTTATGCTTTGCGCAAACACTTGTCAAAAAGCCGCTTACACACTCGGTGTATGATAGCTGGAAAAAGATCGATAAGCCACAGCTTTCGGATAACGGCATTTTCGGATCATACGAGATAAATCCCCAGAAGGGCGATGGCTGGCTGCATCTGCAAAACCTGAGCACCTTAAGCCATGATTCGCTTTTCCGCGGACAGTCTGCCATGTTTTCATCCAACAGCGATATGATGGCATTTCGTATTGTGCAGCCGGCCGATACCCTGCACAAGCTGAAGCTGGCCAAAAAGAAAAAGGATGATCTTCCGAAAGACTCCCTGGGAATATGGCTTTTCGCAAAGGATTCGGTGATGCGTTTTGGCGGGTTGAAATCCTTTCAGATGCCTAGAGAAGGCGGTGCATGGGTAGCATGGCTGTATGAAAAGCCTAAAGAAAAGGAGAAAGCAAAGGAGAAGGCCGAAAGCAGCGATACCACCGCAAAATCGCCTCCCGATACCCTGGTAGCTAAACCTAAAGAAGTTCCCGCTAAAGCAAAGGACAAGGAAAAGAAAAAAAAGAAAGGTGCTTTCGCTGATATAGAAACCGCAAACCTTACGGTCTGCAACCCCATACTGAATCAAAATTTTACCTATGAAAACGTAACGGAATCGGCTTTCGCCAAAAATGGCAATATTCTTTCCTTCATCACCCTTAAAAAGGACAGCATCGATTCCATAAGCGTAAATATATTCGATACGCGCACACTGAAACTGCAGAAGATTATAGGGAAACCAGGCTTTGCGAAAAAGTTAACCGCCGGCAACGACGGCAAATCGCTTGCCTTCCTTTTTACTTCGGATACGGCCAAAGTGAAACGCTACGGGCTCTATCTATGGGATGAAAAATCAGGAAATGCCGCGCTTGTTGCCGATACTTCAACTGCCGGAGTCCCGGCAGGCTGGGAAGTTTCGGAAAACGGAGGCCTGAGTTTTGCCGACGACGGCAGCAAACTGTATTTCGGCACAGCACCCAAAAAAATGCCCGAGCCAAAAGACACGCTTCTGGATGAAGAAAAAGTTAGAGTCGATATATGGTCATGGGACGATTCACGTCTGCAATCGCAGCAACTGAAAAGTCTGGATGAGGATCTGAAAAAGACCTATCTCTCCGAATACAGAATAGCCGATAAACGGATTGTTCAGCTTGCCGATACCCTGCTTGAGCAGGTGCGAACCTTCCGGAAAGGGAATGCAGATTTCGCCCTGGGTACTACCAATAAGCCTTACGAGATGCTTTCGTCCTGGGAAGGTACTTCCTACCGCGATGTGTACCTGATTGATATGAAAACCGGCAGCAGGAAGCTTCTGCTGAAAAAACATCCGGCTACAGCCGATTTATCACCGGCCGGGAAATACCTGCTTTATTACGAAATTTCCGACAGCTCCTGGAATACCATACAAATATCGACAGGAAAGAAGTTCTGCCTCACTCATGCCCTGCCGGTGAAATTCAGTGATGAGGAAAATGACCAGCCCGATCTGCCTAATCCTTACGGAATGGCCGGCTGGACGGCCGACGATGCTTCTGTGCTGATTTATGACCGTTACGATATCTGGCTACTGAATCCTGAAAATAAAACCGCACCCCTGATGTTGACAGCCAACAGCCGACTGAAAAAGACTTCCTTCCGCTACGTGAAAACCGATCCCGAAGCCCTGGACATCAATCCCAAAGAGCCCCTGTTGCTGAAAATCACGGAAGATTTGAGCTGTAAACAGGGTTTTGCCAGCCTCATGCTGAATGAGCCGGGGCAACTCACCAACCTGATCCTTTCGGATAACGAGTACACCAGCCCATTGAAAGCTAAAAATGCGCAGCAATTTCTATGGACCCGCTCAAGCTATATCGAATTTCCTGATCTGTGGACAGGCACTTCCACTTTTACCGGGATCACAAAGCTATCCGTCGCCAATCCCCAGCAAAGCCAATACCTTTGGGGAACGGTGGAGCCTGTGAAATGGATCTCCTTTGATGGGGGTGAACTTCGCGGGCTGCTCTACAAGCCTGAGAATTTCGATGCGGCTAAGAAATATCCCATGATTGTTTATTTCTACGAAAAATATTCGAACCAGCTTAATACGCATTATGTGCCTTCGCCTTCACGTTCCATTATAAATTTCCCCTTCTACAACAGCAACGGTTACATTGTTTTCGTTCCCGATATCAACTACCGCACCGGCGAGCCGGGCCGTTCAGCATACGACGATATCATCAGCGGAACCATGGCGATGACAAAATTGCCCTATATTGATGCCAGCCACATGGGTATACAGGGTCAAAGCTGGGGCGGATACCAGGTTGCTTACCTGGTTACCCAGACGGGTCTTTTCAAAGCCGCCATGGCCGGTGCCCCGGTAAGCAATATGACTTCGGCTTATGGTGGAATACGATGGGAAAGCGGCATGGTGAGGCAGTTCCAGTACGAACACGGTCAAAGCCGCCTGGGTGCTACACTCTGGGAAAACCGTGACCTCTACATCGAAAACTCCCCTATTTTTTATGCCAACCACATCACCACTCCCATGCTGATTATGAGTAACGATAACGATGGGGCCGTTCCTTATTACCAGGGCATCGAACTGATTACGGCTATGCGCCGCCTCGGCAAACCCGCCTGGCTGCTTTGTTACAACGGCGACGAGCATAACCTGGTAAAACGCCCTCACCGCCAGGACCTAAGCATACGCATGAACCAGTTTTTCGATCATTATCTGAAGGATGCACCCATGCCTGAATGGATGGATAAAGGGCTACCGGCCGTAGTGAAAGGAAAGGAATTGCGATATAATAAATAAGCCGCCATCTCTATCATTCATAAAAAGCATCTTTCAACCCGAGAGTAACTGAAGGGTGACGGAAAACCAGGGAGCCTTAATACAGCCCGGCTGAAATCGATATCGTTCTTCACCCGTTCAGGGAAATGCTAAAAAACAGCCCCGTTTTACAATCTAACTGTCAAGCTTAGGTTTTTCAATCAATTTTAATGTACTTTTGAAACGCATTTAACAGGAAATCTTATGTCAGAACACACTCCAGAGCCCATCAAAGGCCTGCCCGAAAACGCCTACACCGAACTGAAACCCGGCGAAACCTACGAACCCATCATGTCGCCTCACAAGGTCTATCCCGAGGTAAACACCTGGAGCGTGGTATGGGGGATCATTATGGCTGCCATATTCTCGGCTGCCGCTGCATACCTTGGACTGAAGATAGGACAGGTTTTCGAAGCCGCTATTCCTATTGCCATTATAGCTGTTGGCCTTTCCACTGTTTTTAAACGCAAAGGCGCCTTAGGTGAAAATGTAATTATACAGTCCATAGGAGCCAGCTCGGGAGTAATCGTTGCCGGGGCTATTTTTACCCTGCCGGCACTTTATATACTGCATCTTCAGGTTCAGTTTTACCAGATTTTCATGTCGTCCCTGCTGGGAGGTTTCCTGGGCATCTTGTTCCTGATCCCTTTCCGCAAGTATTTCGTTAGCGAAATGCACGGGAAATATCCTTTTCCTGAGGCTACAGCTACCACCGAAGTTCTGGTTTCGGGTGCCAAGGGTGGCAACCAGGCCCGTTTGCTGCTCGTAGCCGGACTCATTGGCGGTATCTATGATTTTATCATCGCAACTTTCGGCTGGTGGGCCGAAGTGTTCACTACCCGCGTTATTCCTATCGGTCAGGCACTTGCCGACAAGGCGAAAATCGTATTTAAACTGAATGTGGGTGCTGCCGTATTAGGTCTGGGCTATATTATTGGGCTAAAATACGCTGCTATTATCGCTGCCGGTTCCTTTGTAGGATGGTATGTTATTATCCCTGTTATCAATTATTTTGCCGACGGGCAGACCATAGCCGTTGGTACCAATATCGCCGCACTGATCAGCAATATGAGCGCCGAACAGATCTTTGCCGCTTATGTACGCCCTATTGGTATTGGCGGAATTGCCATGGCCGGTATCATCGGTATCATACGTTCGAGCAGTATTATTAAATCGGCCATTGGCCTGGCCGGCAAAGAAATGTTCGGAAAACACGAAGGGGTTAAAACCAACCTCCGCACCCAGCGCGACTTACCTATGGCCATCATAGCCGGCGGCATTTTACTTACTGCCCTGGTAATTTTCATCTTCTTCCAGTTTGGCGTAGTACATAACCTTACCCACGCCCTCGTCGGACTGGGCATAGTAATGATTATTGCCTTCCTGTTTACCACGGTTGCTGCCAACGCCATAGCCATTGTAGGGACAAATCCTGTAAGCGGTATGACTTTGATGACGCTGATTATCTCATCCCTGGTATTGGTTTCGGTCGGCTTAAAAGGCGAATCCGGAATGGTGGCTGCTTTAATCATAGGCGGTGTTGTATGTACCGCACTTTCCATGGCCGGTGGTTTTATTACCGACCTGAAAATCGGTTACTGGATGGGAACATCACCCTATAAACAGCAATCCTGGAAATTCCTTGGAACCTTTGTTTCGGCTATCACGGTAGGGGGAGTAATTATGGTATTGAACAAAACCTATGGTTTTACCGGCGAAAACGCCATGGTAGCGCCACAGGCCAATGCCATGGCAGCCGTTATCCAGCCAATGATGAGCGGCCAGCCGGCCCCATGGATGCTGTATGCCGCAGGCGCTTTCCTGTCGCTGATACTTACCATGATAGGTGTACCGGCCCTGGCTTTCTCGCTGGGAATGTTCATTCCTTTACAACTCAACACCCCGCTATTATTGGGTGGAATCATAGCCAATTTTGTAGGCAAACGCAGCAAGGACGAAAAACTCAACCAGGCACGTCGCGACCGGGGCACATTGATCGCTTCGGGATTTATTGCCGGGGGCGCCTTAATGGGCGTGATTAGTGCGGTGCTGGCCAATTTCGGGGTTAACTTTGTCAACAAAGCATGGTTCGAATCGCATGGAGCCGAAGCGCTGGCTATAGTGATGCTGGCTGTACTTTGCGGGTATTTTATCTGGGAAACCTTGCGGGCGAAGAAGGAGGAATAAGAGGGTTGGGTTGTGTGAGGTGACGGGGAGATGGGATTGAGGCGATTGAGGAGATTGATGGGATTGATGGACGACGGGAAGATTGGGGGACAAGGGGAAGGGGGGATGGGATTGATGAGATTGAGGGGATTGAGGGGATTGATGGACGACG
>CAIPFN010000139.1 GCA_903864265.1 uncultured Bacteroidales bacterium
AGACGAGGTGATTAGTTATTTAAGCATAGCTGTAAACAAAGCAATGAGTGGTTAAAAGTTAAATCCTGATCAGGGAGTCACCCCCTCTCTTCGGGAAGAGAGGGGGCCGGGGGGTGAGTTTTTTTCAAAATTTTTTCCTTTTTTTTATTCATCTATCATCCGTGTTTCGAAAATTATGATTAAATTGTAGTCGGTTTCTTGATTAATATTTAATCAAAGTTAATACATTTTTATTCATCATGTACAACGAAGTAAAAATAATTTCACCGCAGGGCTTTCCTGACAGCCTCCGCAGGACGGGCCGCACCATTGTGCATATGGATCTCGACACTTTTTTTGTTGCGGTGGAGCGGCTTATGAACAGCAAACTCGTCGGAAAGCCTGTGATTGTTGGCGGTTTTTCGGACCGCAGCGTGGTGTCGAGTTGCAGCTACGAGGCACGCAAGTTTGGGGTACATTCGGCCATGCCCATGAAAATGGCCCGTATGCTGTGCCCCGACGCCATAGTGGTGCGTGGCGATATGGAGCAATACACCAGGTACTCCAACATGGTAACTTCGGTGATAGCCGAACGTGCACCCGTGTACGAAAAAGCTTCTATCGACGAGCATTACCTCGACATTACCGGCATGGACCGTTTTTTTGGCAGCCTGAAATGGTCGCACGATCTCAGGCAGCGCATCATCAGCGAAACGGGGCTGCCCATTTCGCTGGGGCTTTCGGTAAATAAAACGGTATGCAAAATAGCCACCGGCGAAGCCAAGCCCAATGGCGAACTCGAAATTCCCGTCGATAGGGTAATTCCATTCCTGGGACCGCTTTCGATCAGCAAAATTCCCGGCATAGGCGAAAAAACGTACCGCCTGCTGCGTTCCATGGGCATAGCTACCATCGATACCCTCGGCCATATGCCTCCCGAAATGATGGAAAAGGTGCTGGGGCAAAACGGGCTGCTGATCTGGAAAAAGGCCAACGGTATCGACAGTACTCCTGTAATCCCGTACTCCGAAAGAAAATCAGTCAGCACCGAAACCACTTTCGAGCACGATACCACCGATATACACATGATCAATGAACTGCTGGTTCGTATGGTGGAGAAAATCGCCTTTACCCTGCGCAAAAAGCAGAAACTCACCTCCTGCATCACGCTAAAGATCCGTTACTCCAACTTCGACACGCATACCGTTCAGCAGCGCATCGGCTACACCTCATTCGACCATGTACTGATACCCGTGGCCAAAGAACTGTTCCGCAAACTGTACCAGCGCCGCATGCTGATACGCCTTGTAGGCGTGCGGCTGAGCCACCTGGTAACCGGGGTGCAGCAGATCGACCTTTTCGACCAGACGCCCGAACTCATCAACCTCTACCAGGCCGTGGACCGCATCCGCCTGCGCTACGGGCAGAATAAACTGATCAGGGCGGTGGGGATTGGATCGGCAGATGAGGAGGAAGAAGATTGAGAAGGTTTGGCTGAAGCGCAAACAGAGAGCAGAACGGCAGGGAGTCCGGATTTCTGATTTGCGTCCCCTTAGCTATGGGGATCGGATTTACGACTGCCCCCAACTCTGACTCCCGACATTCCACATCAAACATCAAACATCCCACATCTTAATGTACCTCAACTGCCACTCCTACTACAGCCTCCGTTACGGCACATTTCCAATCGAAAAGCTGGTGGAAATAGCTGTGGATAATGGCATTGATACACTTACGCTTACCGATATCAACAACAGCATGGGCGTGGTTGACTTTGTAAAAGCCTGTACTAAAAACGGAATTAAGCCGGTAGCCGGCCTTGAATTCCGGGAGGGCAACCAACTCTTATATATAGGTATTGCCCGCGATAACGAAGGCTTCAAAGAGCTGAACGAATTCCTGAGTGAGCACAACATCAACAAACGCCCCTTGCCGCGCGAGGCACCTGCATTCAGCCACTGCTTTGTCATTTACCCTTTCGGGGAAAAGACCCCGGCACAGTTGCGCGACAATGAATACACCGGAATCCGCAGTACGGAGATCAACAAGCTGATTTCATCGGAATACCGCCACCTTCAGCATAAACTCCTGGCTTTGTGCCCTCTAACCTTCGACAGCGAGCAGGGCTACGAGCTGCACCGCAACCTGCGCGCCATCGATAACAACACCCTGCTGAGCATGCTGGTTCCTTCGCAGGTAGCTGCGCCCGACGAACTTTTTACCTCCCAGGCAGAACTCGAAAAACGGTTTGAACGCTACCCGCAGATCATATCCAACACCCGTAAACTACTGGACGAATGCCATATAACGTTTGACTTCTCCACGGTAAAGAACAAAAAGCTTTTTACCCGCAGTGCGTACGACGACCGCCTTCTGCTCGAAAAACTAGCCTTCGACGGCCTGGTTTACCGCTATGGGAAAAACAACAAAGAGGCCCAAAAGCGCATCAGGCACGAACTCGAAATCATCGACAAACTTGGATTTTCCTCGTATTTCCTGATTACCTGGGACATCATCCGATACACCATGAGCCGGGGATTCTATCATGTGGGCCGCGGCAGCGGGGCCAACAGCATAGTGGCTTACTGCCTGCGGATTACCGATGTGGACCCCATTGAGCTGAATCTGTATTTCGAACGTTTCCTGAATCCGAAACGCAGCAGTCCGCCCGATTTCGATATCGACTTTTCGTGGAAGGACCGCGACGAAGTATTCGAATATATTTTCAAGCGCTACGGGTATAAACACACCTCTCTTTTAGGTGCCACCTCCACTTTTAAAGGGAAATCGATACTGCGCGAACTGGGGAAAGTGTATGGTTTGCCCAAAGAAGAAATTGACATGCTGGTGGATGAGCCCAATAACCCGCTCAACAACAACGATATCACCCGGCATATCATGGATGTCGGCACCCGCATGACCGATTTCCCCAATATCCGCAGCATACATGCCGGCGGGGTGCTGATTTCGGAAGAACCCCTTACCGCCTACACCGCCCTCGATATGCCTCCCAAGGCTTTCCCCACCACCCAATGGGATATGTATGTGGCCGAGGATCTGGGTTACGAAAAACTCGATATACTAAGCCAGCGCGGAATCGGGCATATACAGGAAGCCGTGGATATTATCCGGCAGAACCAGGGTGTAAATATTGACATTCACCGCGTGGCCGAATTCAAAGAAGATGCCAGAATCAAGCAGCAACTCAGGTCGGCCGAAACCATCGGATGCTTCTATATCGAAAGTCCTGCCATGCGCGGCCTGCTGAAAAAGCTCCGATGCGACAACTACCTCACCCTGGTAGCTGCCAGCAGCATCATCAGGCCGGGTGTCGCCCGCTCGGGCATGATGAAGGAATACATCTGGCGGTTCCATAACCCCGATAAGTTCAAATACCTGCATCCCATTATGGAACAGCAACTTGGCGAAACCTACGGGGTGATGGTATACCAGGAAGATGTGCTGAAAATATGCCACCACTTCGCCGGCCTCGACCTGGCCGATGCCGACGTGCTGCGCCGTGCCATGAGTGGCAAATACCGCTCGCGCATTGAGTTTCAGAAGATAGTGGACAAGTATTTCGACAGTTGCCGCGAACAGGGTCATCCCGAAGAAATCACCAGGGAAGTATGGCGACAGATTGAGTCGTTTGCAGGGTATTCTTTCTCCAAGGCACATTCGGCTTCCTTCGCGGTTGAAAGTTACCAGAGCCTGTTTCTCAAATCGTACTACCCGCTCGAATTTATGACGGCCGTACTCAACAACTTCGGCGGATTTTACCAGGCCTGGGTGTATATTAACGAAGCCAGGCGGTGCGGCGCTACCATTGAATTGCCTTGCATCAACAGGAGCAATCATACCACCACCATCAGCGGAAGCACTATCTGGCTGGGCTTCGTGTATATTGCAAATATCGAGAGCAATATCGCTCATGCCATTATCGAAGAGCGAAACCGTAACGGAATGTTTATCAGCCTGTCTGACTTTGTAAACCGTGTTCCTATCACCCTCGAACAGGCAATACTTCTCATCCGGCTGAATGCGCTGCGGTTTACCGGTGTAAGCAAGCAGCAGTTGCTGTGGGAGGTGCACCTGATGTTACGTAAATCAACACCTCCACCCACCGACGGCTCCTTGTTTAACACGCCGGTAAGGCAGTTCAGCATGCCCACGCTCGACCATTCAACCGTCGACGATGCCTTCGACGAAATTGAACTGCTGGGATTCCCGGTTACCATGAGCTATTTCGAACTGCTGCAGACCGCATTCCGCGGCGAACTGCACGCGCACGAGATCGCTTCGCATGTGGGCGAAACCGTAAGAATGCTGGGCACGCTGGTTACCATAAAATATGTACGCACTATCCGAAACGAAATCATGCATTTCGGAACCTTCTTTGATGCCGAAGGGGAGTTTTTCGATACCGTTCATTTCCCGCAATCGGCTAAACAATACCCGTTTAAGGGTAAAGGCGTGTATTTGATGAAAGGAAAAATTGTAGAAGAATTCGGGTTCCCGAGCATTGAAGTGGAGAAAATGGCGAAACTGCCGATGGTGAAGGACAGGAGGTATTTGTAAGGAATTCTGAGATATGGTGCCTGGATTTGATAACAGAAAACATAAATCCGCTGTTTAAAAATTATTGAAAGCAGCCAGGCAAATATTTCATAACGGCTAAATATCCTACCTTTACCCTGAATTACAACCATTTTATGCCTGACAGATTATCAGAATATTCCCATCGTATCAGCACTTTTTCCAACGAAAAACAGATCCTGGAGAAAAAACAAAAGCATTTACCTCTCCTCAGGCTGGGACTTTTCCTGGTATTTGCCCTGCTGGTTTACAGGTTTATTGAACTTCAATCCATTGGGACAGGACTGCTGGCATTGTCGGTTCTGATTACCTTCCTGGTGATGACACTTATTGACAGCCGGCTGAAAAAACAGATCAAAATCGAGGACATCTATATACTGATCAATCAATCGGAAGTCAATGCCATGGGTGGAAATTCCGATGCCTTTGATCCGGGGAATGAATTTATTGATCCGTCGCACGATTACACTCACGACCTGGATATTTTTGGGGAAGGCTCGCTTTTCCAATACATCAACCGTACGGCAAGCATATTCGGGAAAGTATGCCTGGCCGGGTATTTCCGAAATGCATTCGAATACAGCGGACAAGTTACTGAAAGGCAACAGTCGGTGAAGGAATTAGCCGGGATGGTCGGGATACGGCAGAAACTGCAACTGATATTCCATGATGAACCCCTTGCGGAATCGGATAAAACAGAGATGGCTCAGTGGCTGCAGAGCCCAAGCCCTGTCAGCAATCTGAAATTACTGCGTATACTTGCTTATGGGTTGCCGGCTGTTACCTTGAGTAGCATAATGCTTTCCGTTGCCGGGATAATTTCATTCCCGATAATCCTGATTGTGGTTCAATGGACGGTAGTATCCCTCTATCTCAGGCAAACTATTAAGGTTCAGGAAATTATTACTTCGAAAAGCAAAATTCTGGACAAATACGCTCAGTGCCTCGGATTAATTGAAACGGCCGATTTTAAATCAGCCTATTTAAAAGAAATCCAGGACCGTCTGGGCACTACCCAAGAAAATCGTTCATCGAAAGCGATCCGCCGGCTTTCAGTAATCCTGAATTATATGGACCAGAATCTGAACCTGCTGGTTTCGGTGATATTGAATGGTCTTTTCATGTTCAGCCTTCATCTTTTATTAAAGGTTGAAAAATGGAAAACTCAGAATCAGGAGAATGTGCCTGAGTGGTTTGATGCTGTCGCCTCTTTTGATGCCATGTGCAGTCTGGCCAATTTCACTTATAACCATCCGGAATTTACATTTCCTGAACCGATAAACGGCGATTTCAGTTTTGTGGCCGAAAACCTGGGGCATCCTCTTATCGCTGCGGATAAGCGGGTTGTAAATGACATTGAGATAAAGGGCTGGAACCAGTTTGCCATTATTACCGGTGCAAATATGTCGGGCAAAAGCACTTTCCTGCGAACCATAGGAGTTAATTATATACTGGCCATGGCTGGTGCCCCTGTATGTGCCACGAAACTCAGTTTCTCACCCATACTGATCCATAGCAGCATACGAACCAGCGATTCCCTGGCAAAGAGCGAATCTTATTTTTACGCCGAACTGAAACGGCTCAAACAGATCATCGATGAACTCCAGAGCGGGAAGAAAAAGCTGATTCTCCTGGATGAAATTCTGAAAGGCACCAATTCAAAGGACAAGCAAGCCGGCTCCATCGCCCTGATCGAACAATTGCTTCACTACAAGTCAGTGGGATTTTTTGCCACTCACGACCTGATGCTGGGCGAACTCGCCAGCCGTTTCCCGGGGCAGGTGAATAACCTGTGTTTCGAAATCCAGATCGAAGGCGATAAAATGCTGATCGACTACAGGCTTCATGCCGGGGTTTGTAAAAACCTGAATGCCACTTTCCTGATGAAAAATATGGGTATCCTCTTCGATAAAGTCCCGGATGGTATAATTTAACATGAAAAAGCAATAATTACCAGGGCCATCTCTACAACCACCCAGAGTCTGACAAATCACATCCGGTAAAAACGAAATCATGCTTTTGCCCCAGGAAAAACCACTTTAAGTCTCCTCAAATCCTTATGATGATGTTTAATCCCAAAGTAAGCCTTCTGGTTTTCCTACTCTCCTCAGTCTTAATTTCGGTTTGCGCGCAGAGGAATGAAGCACATGATCTTGTATTTGATTCCATCCCTGGCAGGTGGGATCGTGGATTTCCACTGGGCAACGGCATGCTTGGGGTATTGGTTTGGCAGAATAACGGGATGTTACGCTTATCGGTCGACCGTGCTGATCTCTGGGACCTCAGACCGACAGCTGAAATAGAGAAATATACCTATAAATGGGCCTATCAGCAGAGGCTAACAGGCGATTTTGACACCGTTACAAAAGTAGCCGACGAACCTTACGACCGCGATGCGGCCCCCACCAAAATTCCCGGAGCTGCCATCGAATTTGATATCAGCGGCTTAGGCCCTGTGGAATCAGCCAGACTGAATATAGCTTCTGCCATTTGTACCATCAAATGGAAAAACGGGGCCGTGTTCCGCATCTACGTGGATGCAACACAAAATCTTGTCCGCTACAATTGGCAGGGAGCCATGCCGGTACCCATGCTCAGAGCACCAGCCTATACTTACAGACATTTGCAACCCACCGGGAACCAGGTGGTGGGAGGTAACGACCTGCGCCGGCTTGGTTATTCCACCGGGAAAATAAGCATTAAAAAAAACCTGACGGTTTATCGTCAGAAAGCCTGGGGGACTCTACGATATGAGGTTGCCGTAATTCACCAGAATACGGCTTCCGGCCAGGAAGGGTGCTTCACTATCAGCTCGCATTACAGCGATAAACCTAAGGTCACAACTGCATCTGCACTGGTAAAAGCAGCATTCAATAAGAACTTCGATGCCTCGGTGGCCGCCCATAAGCAATGGTGGCTCCAATACTGGCAGCAATCGGAGGTTTCACTTCCGGATCCTCAACTCGAAAAACAGTATTACCTCGAAATGTACAAATTCGGATCAGCATCCCGCAAAGGAGCGCCTCCCATTACCCTTCAGGCGGTATGGACGGCCGACAACGGAAAACTCCCACCCTGGAAAGGCGATCTGCATAACGACCTGAATACAGAACTCAGCTATTGGCCTTCGTATGCCGGGAATCATCTTCAGGAGGCAGCCGTATTTACCGACTGGATGTGGGAACACAAGATCGGTTTCGAAAACTATGCTACAAAAGTATTCGGAGTTGGTGGCATAAATGTTCCCGGCGTGGCAACCTTAGCCGGTGCACCCATGGGCGGATGGCATATGTATTCCCTCTCCCCTACCGTAAGTGCATGGCTGGCTCAGAATTTCTACCTGCAGTGGCGCTATAGCCTAGACCGCGAATTTCTTAAAAACAGGGCTTATCCCTGGTTTTCGGCTACAGCAGCCTTCCTGGAACAACTCACCGTAATAAAAGATGGAGTGCGGGTATTACCCATGAGTTCAAGCCCTGAATTCAGGGACAACCGTATGGAGGCATGGTTCTTAACAATGACCAATTACGACCTGGCCCTGTGCCGTTTTGCCGTTGCGAAAGCGGCCGAACTTGCAATGGAATTGAACCTGGAAAAGGAAGCCGCTCACTGGAATACCCTGCTTCTACAATTTGGCGATTACGACCTCGACGATTCCGGAGGACTGAACATTGCCAAGGATTTTCCGCTGAACGAATCGCACAGGCATTTTTCGCATATGATGGCTTTCCATCCGCTGGGACTGCTGGATTTTGACAATGCCAGCGACCATAAGATCATTGAAAGCAGCCTGAACCGCATCGAAAAAAACGGAACATCGCAATGGTGCGGGTATTCGTTCAGCTGGCTCGCCAATATGTATGCCCGTATGTACCGGGGTGAGGATGCTGCCGCAAGCCTGCGCATATTTGCCTCCTGTTTCTGTTCACCCAATAGTTTTCATCTTAATGGTGATCAGTGCAAGGCGGGTCACAGCAGTTTTACGTATGATCCTTTCACCCTCGAGGGTAATTTTGCCTTTGCTTCGGCAATACAGGAAATGCTGCTACAAAGTCATAACGGGATCATCCGCATTTTCCCGGCTGTGCCTGCCGGATGGAAAAATATATCCTTCGTGAACCTGCGCACCGAAGGAGCATTCCTGGTAAGTGCCCGCATTGAAAATGGCATTTTCGATTCATTCACAATCACAGCTCCCGAGGGGGGCATTGCCCGCCTACAGCTGCCTTTCCCTACCTTTTATGTGGGAAGTGCTGCTAAAACGGAGCGGGTAAACTCATCGGACAGCAAAATACTGGTACTGAAATTCGAGAAAAACGGAAAAGCTGTAATCAGGAACGGATATGAATAAAAAATGTATTTTTGGAGTTGGTATGCTTGCAGGTTTTTAATTTACGCTTTGCCATTCCTTTCCGCTCAACCACCAGGATATTTTAACCTTAAATTAAAAGTATTATGAATCCTTATTTCACCAAATATACCGATTTAGCTTTTGACGATGCCATTATACATGTTACGGCTATTCTCAAAGCCCATGGTTTTGGCATCATCACCGAAATTGATGTTCAGGATACGCTGAAGAAAAAAATTGGTGCCGACTTCCGGCCTTATCGTATTTTGGGCGCATGCAACCCTGCTTTTGCCCATCAGGCTTTGCTGGCTGATGACAAAGCCGGAATCATGATGCCTTGCAATGTAATCGTACAGCAACATGAGGACGGTAAAGTTGAAATCACCATTATTAATTCCGATGCGGCAGCCGGAGCACTTAACAATAAAAACCTGGAGGATTTTGCCTGTGAAGTTACAAAAGAACTTCGCAGGGTGTACCGGGATATATAAACCCGGCAAAAACAACCCAAAGGACAAACCGGATATATTAAATTTTCGGCCTGAAAATATACCAGGCCTTGGATGATAGCATTAACACTTATCACCTGTTCGGTCCGGCATGGAACATACCTATGACGTTTAATTTCAGCATGTTAAATCTGCAAGAGCAGGTTCGGAAGCAGATGCCAGGGGTTGACCTGAGGGTTTGTCTCAATTCAACAATGAATTCAGATATCCGATTTCTTCCTGTATGGTGTTTAAAGCCTCCCTCACATCTTCCTGGTCAAACACCTCTATGGATTCAATTTGCCCCAGTTGCCTTGCCAGCACATCAAAACATGCCGAAAGAGCGGTTCCTTTCATTTTATGTGCCGTTAGCCGGATGGATTCAACATCCTGCTTTTTAACTGATTCCATCAGTTCGGGCAGGGTATTGTTCAGGTTGATTTTTGCCATAGCAAGAAGTTCTTTGCAGAATCTCTCATCTTCACCTACATATTTCTTCAGGTTTTGCTCATTAAAATGGGTGTCATCTTCATGGTAAACTGGCTTTGAAACCTTATACACCGTTATTTTATCCGAAAGTAACCATTTAGCTATTATTTTTTCGACCGTATTTCTGACAACCGGTTTAGTCACGTAATCATCCATCCCTGCGGAAAGGCATTTTTCTTTTTCCCCTTTCACTGTTCCTGCTGTCAGCGCTATGATAGGGATTCTATCACCGTTTTCCAACTCACGGATTGCATGTGCAGCCTCATACCCATTCATTACAGGCATCTGAACATCCATAAATATCAAATCCGGCCGGGCCGAGAGAAATTGATCCACGGCGATTTTTCCATTTCGGGCTTCAATCAGAGTCGCGTTGGGAACAATCTCCATCAGTATGGTCTTGGTGAGGAATAAATTCACTGCATTATCTTCGACGATCATGATGTTAAGAGCCCTGGTATCGGATGAGCCCGGAGGTGTATCGTAAGTTTTATCAGCGTAACCGGCATTGTCCTTCCCCTTGTATTGCAGGCGGGAAAGAGCGTCATAAAGTTGCTGCATTTTTATAGGCTTTACTAACCTATGCCTGATTTTTAACTCAGCACAGGCGGCTTTCACCTTTTCGTCATCCGAGGAGCTATACAACAGGATTACCGGAAATTCGTCATACTCCACATGGTGGATGAAAGCATGCATCTTTCGTATCGTTTCAATGCCATCCATGCCCGGCATATGATAATCCATGAGAATGGCATCGTAGCGGAGCCCGGCTTCAATAAACGCAAGTGCCTCCATGCCATTTTTCGCCTCGGTGGTTATGATCCCTTTAAAAGCCAGGATTTCTTTCAGGATAAACCGGTTATGATCATTATCATCCACGATGAGTACCGTACGTATATGGCCTACGCTTCCAAAATCCTGAGTGTCGCCCTGCATCTCCTTGAAAGATACATCAAAGTAAAAAGTGCTCCCTACACCGGCATCGCTGATCAGACACAGTTTGCTGCCCATCAACCCAAGTAATTTATTCGAGATGGTGAGCCCCAATCCGGTTCCTCCGAATTTACGGGTTGTCGAAGAGTCTTCCTGCGAAAACGCTTCAAATATTTTATCTTGGTATTTTATAGAAATCCCTACACCGGTATCCCTCACCGAGAACCTAAAGTCGGATGTTCCAAGCGCATTGACGCCCAGGTATTCTATTTTAAATTCAATCTCGCCCTTTTGTGTAAATTTCACCGCATTCCCCAGCACATTTACCAAAATCTGCCTGAGCCTGATGGCATCAACCAGTACAAAGCGCGGAACCTCGGGCGAAATATGCAGCAGCAGTTCCAATCCTTTCTGATGGGCCTGAAACTTGATCATATCAGCGACCTGGTTGCTGATTTCGAGCAGATCATTTTGTGTGATATCGAGTTCGAGTTTTCCCGCTTCAATTTTCGAAAAATCAAGAATGTCATTAATAGTGTCGAGAAGAGAATTCGCTGACTGTGAAACGGTTGTGATATATTGCTGCTGGATATCGTTGAGATTGGTTTTCATCAGCAAATCAGTAAATCCTATCACCCCGTTGAGCGGTGTGCGGATCTCGTGGCTCATGCTGGCCAGGAAATCCGATTTGGCCAGACTGGCAGCCTGTGCTGCTTCTTTCGCCATCAGCACTTCTTCTTCCGCCTGTTTACGGATGGTAATATCCACAAAGGATTCAACAAAACACTTCCTGTTATTGAAAGTGGAATGGACAACGGACTTCAGAATGGGTATCCGTTCGCCCTTCGCATTTAACAGTACCTTTTCACTGGCCGACTGTCCGTTAGCGGTGTAGGGTAATTTACAGTCGCCACAAAGGGTCGGACAAATAAACTCGTGGCAAACTTTCCCTATAATTTCTTCTTTTGAAGTGCCATAAAGGCTGGCTCCCTTACGGTTAATGAATGATATTTTATAGGTTTCCGAATCAATAATAATAACGCCTACCTCCTGTGAATCAAGTATTTCGCTTAAATAATATTCGCTTTCCTTCAGCGATATCTCCATTTTCTTATGTTCTTCAATCAGATCGATCAACGACTCCAATAATGATGAAGTCTGATTCGGATCGGTTTTAATTTCGTCAACCACCAGCGAAGGGTTTAAGGTGGCAATGGCCTTTTTAATTTTACTGATCAAATCCTTTTGCTTATCTGCATCCCGTTTCTGTAGGAGGTAGGCATCGCGCAGTTCCTGCGAACTTATATCCAAGGCGTTCTGGTACATCAGGGCATCCCCTTCCAGGCTGTTGTATGTTTCGCTTATATCGAGAATAAAACCCTGCATTTGTTCGGTCATATCGAAGGCGGTTCCAAAGTGCCTTTTGATTTGCCGGAGCAATAGCTTGTTTAAAGCTTGTTCCATAAGTATATAATTAAAATTCTTTAAATACGGTAACAGTCATGGTTTGATTATGCAGTTCACAACGTTTCTCGACCGGGTTGACGGGGCAAATTTCGCCGTAGGAGTAGAAACCTGTAAAAACAGTGGATGCCCCCATCACTTCGCGCACATTCTCAAGCTCTTCTTCCACCCTCTGCTTCATGACCAGTTTGCGTCCCACACAACTGATGAGTATAGCCAGGTCAGGCTCCATATCTTTAAACCCGGTTTTGGCCATTTCGGCAGCACCAAAAGCTCCTTCAATCAATTTCTCGAAATTGGCTTTCATCAAACGAACATAATGGCCTTCGGGAATATCGCCGGCAAACACCATGCTTCCATTGGTTTCATCCACCGAGAGTATCGTTCTGACAATTGGAGTCAAAGAATCATTGGGCAGAAAACTCAAAGGGAAAAGGAGGGCCGATGAGGGCAGGTTGGCTGCATGAGTCCCGAGGTATTTTTTATACAAAGCCAGGGCTGGCTGACCATCCAGTTCAAATAACACATTTGCTTTTGATTTGGTAACCAGCCTGTCGACCCCGAAGGAATCCCATCCGCCTAATGAGCCATAACCCACCAGCATGTTTTCACTGTAAAAACCAATGGCCAGAACAATATTTTTCACCCCCGGCTGGTTATGGATAATGACAGTTTCGGCAAAATAAGCCTGGTCGCCGGCTAATCCCCCTGTTATCGAAACTTTTTGGTTGAGTTTCGAGTTAAGACCTTTCACAAGTTCACTCCCGTTAATATTTAAGCCTTCTGACAAGATCAGAACATGAGCCAGATCATCCCCCTGCAGCTTTCCGACCAGCCGCTCGCCTATCATGAAGCTATCTTCCATGGATCCAATCTGTTCACAGGCAATTCTTACTGTCGTTTTTTCGAAATATATGGCCGTACAAACAATGCTGTTGTTATAAATCTCTTCCTGGCAAATTTCACCGGAGGTTGAACACCCCACTATGTCAGCATTTGGATATAAACCACGGATATGGTCGAAATGCTGTTGTTCTTTAAGAAGGTCCTTGTTACCGAAGACCAGTACAAGCTGAGCCAGTAAACTGAGGTTATGAGTGCTCCTGGTTTCCCATATTTGCTTTCCGGTAAAAACAATTTGCTCTGTCTTCATAAATATAATAGGTTTAATCCTGTGGTATGTATAAGGTGTTAATTATTTATTTACATCCATCCCAAAAGTAACATTAAATAAGCCATATTAGTTCAACTTTTTTTATATTTTCCTTAAATGCCGGAAATTCAATATTTCCCAGGTTTAAGAAGGCCTTCCGGCCGGGAATGAACTACCTCAACCGGCACCTGAATTATAAAAGCGAAGTTTAGCAGGAAGCAAACATTGGGCGGACCGATTAATTTAAGAATAGGATTCACGACAGCAAAAAAAGAAACTCTTGCTGACAGGATATTCCTTTTCTGAAATCACGGTAAACCCTGATTTTAATATGTTTATGAAAATAATTTTCATTTTATTTTTAATCATTCTAAATAAGCATTGCTTTATGGATTATCTTTACAGTATTAAAAACCAAAAACCCAAATCTTATGAAAAAAACCTTAGCATTAACATGCATCGCGTTTATGTTTGCAGCTATAGCCATGGCTCAAACATCGGATGAAAAGCCAACTATGGTGACAGAAACCATGTACATCATGCCCAAACGAGGTATGGAAGACAAGTTTGAAGCCGCCGTTAAAGCACACGACCTTAAATATCATCCTGAAGGACAGTACAAAGCCGGACTCCGCAAAGTTGAATACGGCGAAAAGGCAGGCTGGTACATTTGGGTTTTCGGGCCTACTTTATATTCGGCCATTGACACCCGGCCCACAAAAGAAGGCGGGCATGATGCTGACTGGTCGGCCACTGTTGATCCCTTAGTTGAGACCTACGGCGACACACAACTTTGGGAACTCAACCAGGATTTGTCGTATGGAATGGATATGCTCAAAGCCGCCAAATACTACGAAGTATGGGCTGTTAAACTGAAGCGGGGTGAATACTACCGTTTTAAAGCCTTAGCCGAGAAATTAAAAAAGACCTACGAATCCATGGGCACCTTTGCATTTGTGGTATACAATAATCCGTTGCATACCACCAACGGGGCCGATGTAGGCCTGATATGGAGTTTTAATTCCTATGCCGAATGGTCGAAGGACCCGGGGGCCAAACAGGCGTATGAGAAAATATACGGCGCAGGCAGCTGGCAGAATATGCTGGACGAATGGCTGGGCGTTACCGTGGATTACAATGCGGAAATACGAAGTTTTGTCAGGTAAGCAGTTTTGCCGTGAATAATTCAGGCCGGAAAGGGACTCTCCTTTCCGGCTTTTTTATTCCAAGCCTGTGCTTTGGGAATTAGGTATTGAAAACCTCAATTGAAAATCATCCATACCCAAAAAGCCCAACCCCCTTGGTAAAACAGGGAATCGGGCTTTTGGAACTTAACCAAAACAAGCGTAAATAGAGGAAAACGGAGCAAAAATACCGGCATGGAAGACAACCTGGGGTATCTGCTTGCAGCGCGTCCAAACAGGATTTTTAAACCTGCAGGGGCTGCAACTTACTGGTAACATACACTTTCCTGCCTGCATACAGGGCGGCGAATGCTAACAGGAAGATTTCCCCGCTGCCAATGGGAGCGCCGGCACCGGCTATGGGTGCGCCCCCGGCATTGCCCCCGTTGCCCTGTTCGCCGGGATGTGGCTGCGCAAGTGCAGCGTTCAGTGAAAATACAAGGGTAAATATAGAAGTGAGGG
>CAIPFN010000140.1 GCA_903864265.1 uncultured Bacteroidales bacterium
AAAACACAATTTACTACCTTTTTCCAGTTGTCAGTCCGATACGGTTGTTGTAGTATGTTGCGCAATTGTTCTTTATCCATGTTACTTAATATAGGAATACGATTCGGAAATAATAATTTCGGGACGGAGTTTATGCAATGATTTGATAGTAATCGTAGGACGGGTATCGGTGTTATCGGATGACTCAATAGGATACAATGCAATTATCTTCAGTAAGGTATCCAGGAGCTCAACCGGTTTCAGGGGCGTATTTTTCACATTGCGTTTTAATGCATTTACATCCCTTTGTAATTTTTGGTATCTGCCTAATTTAATAGCCTGCTTTGCCGCTTTTATTTTATTGATTTCGCCAGTCGAAATGAAAGGCAAATTGAGAAAGCCATCGAGATAAGCCAAAGCTTTTTTCTCGTTAGGCCCCTGCGTAACATCAGCAACTATGTTTTTTGCAGCTTCTTCCTGAATTTTTCGGTTAAAATCATCCATAGCCATGCTAACATGTTCGTGATGGGCATCGTGAAGATTAATGCTTTTTTCGGGAGGATCTGCACGAAATTCTTTTGCTGTTTCAACAAATGACATGTCTTCCAATTGCTTTTCGTTCCTGATCCAATAGAATGCATCCCGACGTTCGTTACGAATGAAGCAAATCGTAGTGTCGTTCTTTGGCCGATCCTTTCTGCCTACCCTTGCCCTTAAAGGCATATTTTTGATTTTGCGGAATAATGTCGGATTCTCTATCTTGAATTTCCGGAGTTCCATGAGATAACCAAGGCGTTCATCTTTTTCCTCCTGTATATTTTTATCAAAGAGACCAAAGGATTCAGTTTCTTCATCGGTTGAATAAATCTGGCTGTCTTCACCCAGCGCCGAATGGAAGGCCTGAAGTTTCTTGATGGCTTTCTTCTCCAGGTCAATATCGGTATTTACCTTAGCCGTTGGGAAAAAGTTAAAGATATGCACTCTTGAAACCGTACCAATACGATTGACACGTCCTATGCGCTGCATGAGCCTTGTGGAGTTCCAGGGTGTATCATAATTGACAATTACATTGGAACGATGAAGGTTCACCCCTTCAGCCAATACTTCGGTGGAAATTATAATATTGAAATCGGATTTGTACCTATCACGTGGTATATTGGCATCGAAATTCTCTTTTATTACCGGAACAAGAAGTTTGCGATTTGACGAATTGACTTCCAGAACATCATTATACCCATGTGCATTCAGCTGTTGGAGTAAATAATCGGTAGTTTCCTTTGATTCTGAGAAAACGACCAATTTCTGCTGAGGGTTTGTCTTTTTATCCAAAAGGACCTCATTCAACTGATAAAGGAATTCATCCAGTTTAGGGTCACCTTCAACCAGTTCCCAGCGTTTTACTAATATCTCTAAGATTCCGTAATCTTTAACTAATCCTTCGTAGAAGCCGGGAATAAAATCACCCGGTTTGCATATCTGTATTGTTGGATCGGTATCAGCCAGAGAACTGATTAGTTCTATCAGTTCATCTTCTCTATCCTCAATAATAAAATTGGAAACTTTGAGATTAGGTGCAATGTAAATTGTTCCGTTGTCGAACATGGTGATCATCGCACCGGTGGCTTCACGGAACCGGTTTAATGATTTTTTGAAAGCATAAAAGCTACTATCGATACGCTTTACCAAGAGCACTTTCATGATCTTAGCCAACTGTGCTGAAATGGTGTCAGCGTTTTTATAGTTTTTCTTTTTGTCAGGCACCAGGAAACGAATGGCCTGATAGCGGTAATATTTCAAACCCTCTTTTTCGTGGCTGAGGTAAACCATGGTATCATCATAAAGCTGATCCAAAGCAGCATCAAGCTGATAGAGGATTTTATGTGGTTTTTCTATCTCAGGAAATACTACTTCCTGTTTAATGAGATCTTCGGAATATAACTTATGTGCCAGCAAATCGGTTCTGGTCCTGCGCACAGTAAGTGGGGCAATCACCTTTTCACGGATATCATCATAAATGATTTTAACCTGCTTTTTGACTTCTTTAATAGTCATTGCAGGATCATTCAATTTTTTATAGGCATCAATTTTCTTTCTGAAGTAGTGTTGAAGATTAGAGATGTCGAGCGTAGAGTCTTTTGCATCCTGAAAAAGATAAACCTGGTTAGCAATATCCTCAGGCCTGTTGTTGAGAGGCGTAGCCGACATCAGGATAACTCTCTTATCCGCTTTTGTAAATCCATCTTTCAGGATTCGTTTCGTTTTAGTCTTACAAATCTTTTGAAGATCATTGTATGCTTCGGCTGTATCATTGCGGAATTTATGAGCTTCATCTACAATTACAAGATCGTACTTCTCAGGATTGGTTATTTTATGGAGACTACCGTTGGTAATGATTTTGTAATTCTGCAGGCCGAAGCTTTCCAGAGTTTCACTCCAATTGTCCAATAAAGCCGGGGGAATTACTATCAGCGTATTGGTTATATGCGAAGGAAAATCATTCGTGTAGAAAAATTGCTTTGCTATAAGCGTGGCTACTACCGTTTTACCCAGACCAACAACATCGGAAAGAAAGAAGCCGTTATGCTTCATCATTAATTTATACCCTTCGTTTACGGCATCTATCTGGTAGGATAATTTTTTGAATCCATGTGGAAGGTCAGAGATTGAATTAGGATCAAATTCCACACTACTTCCGAAATATTCGATCAGGAATTTAATGTAGACTTCATATGGAGTAAAGGAATCATTCAGGTAGGTTTCCTTTTTAACCCTTTGAATTTCAACCGGCAAAATGGGAACGCCTTCACTCCAAAGCATCTCGAACTCATTAGCTGCAAACTCAACATCATCGAAACGATGCAAAATCACATTAAATTCATAATTTGAGATTTCGCCGTTACCCAGCCCGGCATCCGTTAGATTGGATGAACCAGTAATTACATATCCTTCGTTATGGTTATTCCAGTTTTTAGGTCGGAAGATGTATATCTTGGCATGTAGTTTCCGTGAAGGATGAGCTTTGATTTCAATCTTTTTTGTGGCTATGTCTTCAATAAACTGAATTATACCCATTTCAACATCATGGCGGTAAGCGGATTGCTGAATATCTTCTTTAATATCATCCAGAAACTCTTTAACAGTTTGGGTTGCATCCCCTTGGAACATCAATCCTTTAGAATGGAAATGTGCAAGGAGTTTATCCACTTCAATTCCAACCAGAATTCTAATCTGCGGCACATCATTCAAGTATGGACGCAAAGCGAAATAACCGGAAGCTCTGAAATATCCCACCAATGCATCGAAGCATTCAATATCTGTATGATTTTGAAAAATACCTTTGAATTTTTCGATCAGGGTATTGCCTTCGTTGTTGGTGAAAAAGTTAGAGGACATAATGCAGAATCAAGATAAAGCGAGAAATAGAATACTTTCAAAAGTATGGAAAATAGCATTAGAAGTGAGAGTTTAATAAAAGAAAATATTCGAAAAAAATATTTCAATTAATGAAAATCGACTGGTTTTCATAAATAAATATAAATCAAATAGTTGGAATAAAAGCTTTGTTTGGGCACTTTGGTCATTTCCTGGCTTAAATGGGCAGAATACATAATTCGATTTTGTGTCAGCTAAATAAATTTGATTATAACAACTTACTGTGCTCACCCTTTATAGGATAGCATGGTTTGAAGAGGGTAAAGGCAATCAAGCTGGATAAGCATTATCTTTGTCAGGCATAAATTTCTGTCACAAAACCGCGCTAAAAACCCTAAAAGGGGCGGAAATCCAAAAAAATAAAATGGACCATCCTCGTATTCATCCCCGCTATTTTTTTTAGTATTTGTAAGTTGCATTAAATCAATACGATACAAAGACATGCCTTATTCCTGTTGAGTGCCACAATTGAATACCAGGGAAGAAATTAGAATCATGCTGTAAAACAACACAGTAATTACGGGCCTGCAAGGGAGCGATTTGTACCTTAGCGGCGTTCAAAGCAGGCAAGAAATATAATAGTGAACCTTAAGCATACTACAAGATGGATCCACATGAAATTGTTAAAACTGTAAAGCTAATCCCGTTATCAATTTTGCTGCTGCTAACCTCAGTTGCAAGCTACGGCCAGCAAAGTCGTTTGGTTTCGGACAGTATGCGAGTCAACAGAACTGAAACAAGTGGTTTACCCAAACAGTTGAGCCCTCCGAACCTGATGATGGACAAGGAGAGACTTACGTCGAGCGATTACATGCAGAGCATCGAGAGGGTAAATGAAAATCTGAATTCCATCAGGGATAGTGCAGGCTTAGGGTTTGAAGTGGAAGGCATGAAACGGCGGATAGACGAGATGACAGGCGAAATCAGCATCATACGTAAAAATGTCAGAGTTAAAAATTCGGTGGTTAACATTAAAAACCTATACCTGTATCAGAGTTTTATATCAAATCTGGCTGAAGAGAACAGCCTTCTTCATTCTCGTATTACGAGGCTTTACAACAGGGTATATCATGCCAGGCAACATCTGAAAAATGTAATGTCTGATTCGGTTTTTCACAGCTTATATATCGACAGCAGCCTTCACGCCACTTTTGATAAAAAGCTGGTACGCCTCGAACGAAAATGGAACCGGGCCGACAGCACGGCAAAAGCCAATGTCGATAGCCTCAATTCTATGAAAGTGAAACTGTCGGACAATTCAATGAACCTGTCGAACATGCTGAACCTAATGGATACCAGGCTCGACAGGGCAAGCAAACAACTCTTCGGAGCCGAGGTCAACTATTTGTGGCAAAAAAACAATATGGAGCTATCTGACCATGACACCACCCAAAGGGTGAAAAGTTTGCTGGGCAGCGAGCAGAAGGCGATAAGTTATTATTTCAGTCAAACATCAGGCAAGAGGGTGTTTGTCCTGATAGCGGGAGTGCTACTTTTCATATGGTTATTTCTTAAACGGAAGTTTTTGAAAATGCTGAAGAACCCTGATCACTCATTTGGCTTTTTGCATATGCAGTATTTAAACAGCACTCCTGTCTTATCCATATTGGTGTTATTGATGTGCCTGATGCCTCTTTTCGATGCATATGCTCCTACCTCGTATGTAGCCATTCAATACATGTTTTTGCTTGCCTTTGCTTCGGCGATATTTTTAAAAAAGAAAGATTTTTCATTCGGGTTTACCTGGCTCGTGCTGTCGGTATTGGTGATGGTTAATACATTTACCTATTTGTTGATAGAGCCAACTCTGGTGGCCAGGCTCTGTCTGCTGGTGATACAGGCAAGTACCCTGGTTTTCTCATTCCTTTTATTGAGAAAACTAAAAAGCAATGCCGCATATTATAAATGGATGAAAAGGGCTGTCATATCAGGGATGATATTATCCGGTTTGGGTATCTTATGCAATTTATTCGGAAGGTTCTCTCTGTCGGGTATATTGGGCATTGCCGGTATTTTTGCTGTGACTCAGGCAGTTATTTTGCCTGTTTTTATCGACACCATCACCGAAATCATTATTCTGCAGCTTCAGAGCAGCCGGATGAATAAAGGTTTTGATAAACCCTTCGATATTACCGGTATCATTGAAAAAATAAAAGTGCCTTTGGTTATTATTGCCATGCTACTTTGGTTGATTATGCTCTCGTCCAATTTAAATATTTACCACAGGATAACCATCGGTATAGCTGATTTTCTGACAACGGACAGAGTTATCGGCAATATATCATTCAATCTGATCAGCGTTTTATATTTTTTCGCAATTATATGGTTTGCACATATACTGCAGCGGCTGATCAGTTTTTTGCTGGGTGAAACGGGTTTTGAAAACGAAAACACGAGCGCTGTGTCGAAAAAACAGCATTCGCGCTTGCTCATAACACGGCTGCTGGTGCTGGTTGGGGGTTATATGCTGGCCATTGCAGCCTCAGGATTGCCGCTGGATAAACTCACATTTTTGCTTGGCGCGTTAGGAGTAGGTATTGGTATGGGCTTACAAAATGTTGTGAACAACTTCGTTTCGGGAATAATCCTGATTTTTGATGGTTCGTTGAAAATCGGAGATGAAATTGAAGCAGGCGGGCAGGCAGGCAAAGTGAAAGAAATAGGCTTGCGGGCAAGTACGGTTAGTACCGCCGATGGAGCCGAAGTTATAATCCCGAACGGGAATATACTTTCACAAAACATTGTCAACTGGACTTTCAGCAACAATGAAAAACGGGTGGAACTCCAATTCACATTATTGGGCAAAGAACTGGATGCGAATACGATAAGCGAAGTAATAAACTCTACAATCAGAAATATCCCGGATGTGATTCCGCAAAAAAAGCCCATACTATTATTTACAAAAGTGACGGGCGAAAGCTGCTCGCTGACAGTGCGATTCTGGAGTATTATAAATAAAGCCGAGCAGGTGAAAAGTGAAGCTGTGCTGCAGCTGAGTGAGGCATTTAAAAACAAAAATATTGGATTTGACTAGGTGAATGTGATAGCAGTTAACCCGGGGACAATTGATTTGCTGTTGACAGACGGTCAGAGGCCGATACACGTTTTTAATTTCATAAACCGGAAAAATTTAGCCGGCAATGCGGTTAAAATGAAGGTTTCCGAAATGGAAAGCCGAAAGAAACTCGGCACTTTTTATGGCAGTATTTCGCTAATGTAAAGTGTTAGCAGTCCGGGTTCAGGGGAAGTTGAGATTGTTAAGCGGGTTTATTTTTGATTAAGTTACAGTGTCCCCGCTAAATTGGAGAATGGGCCCGAAACGTTACAAGCCCAAGCTGAATTCATTGGAGCAGGGTTCCAATGAATTGTAAATTTTAAACTATGGAGGGCGCATGGCATGTCTTCATGATGCCAAAATTCATTATCACATATCAACGCTTTGTATAACTACCTCGACCTCCCTTTTAAGGTAAGTTCAATTTCTTCCAGTCGGATGTTCTTTGTTTTGAGCAAAATCAGGAAGTGATAGAGCAGATCGGCGGCTTCGTTTTTAAAGAGATCATTGTTATTGTCTTTGGCTTCTATCACCAGTTCAACGGCTTCTTCGCCCACTTTCTGGGCTACTTTATTGATGCCTCTCCTGAAGAGTTTATTGGTATAGGAGTTTTCATCGTTATCGTCAATCCGTTGAGCAATGGTTTGCTGTAGTTCGTATAAAAAACCTTTCGCGGTATCCTCATTAAAACAGGAAGTGGAGCCGGTGTGGCAGACAGGACCCCGGGGTTCGGCTTTAATCAGCAGGGTGTCGTTATCGCAATCGATACGTATATCTTTTACCAGCAGGAAGTTACCGGAAGTTTCGCCTTTGGTCCACAGGCGGTTTTTGCTGCGGCTGAAAAAGGTAACTTTTCCTTCCTCCCGGGTTTTGAGGAATGCCTCTTCGTTCATATATCCAAGCATGAG
>CAIPFN010000141.1 GCA_903864265.1 uncultured Bacteroidales bacterium
AGCGTGCAAACCCACCAAACCCTGATGGGTTTTCAGGTATTCAGCGGTCTCATCCAATCCTTGTTCTGCTTTGTCAAGGCCGTCACGATCCGAAATCTCGTAACATAACAGATGAGATGCTCCCACTTTTTCGAAGGCTTTCGCAATAATTTCGAGCGATCCTTTAATGACGTTTGGTGAAGCATGATGGTCGATCACGAAAGTCACCCCGTTTTTGATACATGCCATGGCCGTATAAAGTGCGCTGGCTTCAATCATTTCGGCATCAAGTGCTTTATCAAGGGTCCACCATACATATTCCAGGATTTCGTTAAAATTCTCCGGGTTTTTGCGGGGCGCCCCCATTCCGCGGGCTAAGGCTGAATATACATGGTGATGACCGCACACAAAAGATTGGGTTACGTATTTCCCGCTGCAGTCGATGATTTGAAATTCGTTATCGGCAGGTATATCCTGTATTAGATGAATTTTACCGTTTACGCCTGTTTCGACTAGAATGTTTCCCGCTGTAAACTCCAGGGTTTGGGGATGGATGTAGGTTGTATTTTTGAGTAAGATCGACATTTTATTTATTTGGGGCAGGTACGATTATACAGGTTTTTACCTGGGAACAGGTATAATATTTTCTATTTCAGTTTTTTAACGGCTTTTTCAGGGGGCAGAAAATTCTCGCCGGTCACGACGCTCTTTCCCGTTTTGGATTCTAATTCAATGCGGGCATTCTTGGCTACTGCCCCGCCTTTTTTGCTGGCCTTAGCGTTTTGGACCAAACCTTCGGCCTGGTCGCTTTCGGCAATTTGCCGGGTCGACAGTTCGGCCAGGGCCGTGAAAATCAATTCCGCTTCACTCATGTGATCCCGTAAGTTCTGCGATTTCAAGCCTTTTAGGTCCTTGTGGTTCTTAACGGTAAGCCCTGTCCATTCCTGGTGGATAATGTTGGTAAGCAACGCAAACTCGTCCGCTTTTTCGATGCCGCTGTCTTTCCAGTAATCGGTGAGCTTGTTGCGGGTTTCCTGACCCGTCATCCGTTGCTGTATCCATTTTTCGCTGCGACCCAGTTTTTGCCAGTTTTCTCTTGCCCTGTCGATACTTTGGGACGGATCGGCGATTTCCTGCATCCGCTCGTAGCCTGTTTTAGCCAGCCATTGTTTGAAGGGTTCGGCTTTGGGCGAGGGGATGGATTGGATAATGCGCAGCAACTGTTGTGTGTTGGCACAATCGGTTTGCCTTAGCTTTCCATCTGCCGCTTCTAATTTGAACTGTCGACAAATTGTCGACAGTTCAATCCCGTCTTCCAATTTAACCCTAACCTTCATTTTAAACCAATAGTCCCGCGGATTGCTGGTATCAGTTAACACATACACTACATCAATAACTGAAAAATACCATTGTTCTTCGTCGGGCTCCCAATGCGTACGAACTTTTTTATTCTCAAATAGTTTGATATCGTTCATGCTGAGTGATTTTTGGTAAATTGATCCTTTTGGAAGACAGATTCCAGCCTAAAGATACACAATTGAATGTCACTTTCCCCCATAAATAGCCGGTTAAAATCGAATCTAACTCTTTTTATGTAAAGGTAATGTGTATCGTCTGATTCCGTCGAAATCGCGAAAGGCGTTTGCAACCGCTGCCGCTGTGGGCACCAGTCCAATTTCTCCAAGTCCTTTTGCGCCATACGGCCCGACCGGGTCTTTCACTTCCACGCCCAATACCCTGATCTCCGGCATGTCCTTGGCCCGAAGTATTTTCAGGTCGCGCATTCTGGTAGAAACCAGCTGCCCGTCAACCATCGGCAGGTCTTCGCTTAAGGCATATCCCAATCCCATATGCACCGCGCCTTCTATCTGTCCTTCGAACATCAGCGGGTTCATGATCCGGCCGGCATCATGGGCCGCATATATGGTTGCTATTTTGCCTGTTTCGTCCAGGACGACCAGTTGTGTGGCATATCCATAAGCAAAATGGGTAATAATATCCTTTACATCTGCACCTGGTTTCGTAGTCCAGTCGCAGGTATAATTGCCTTTATACGTGTTTCCTGCCAGATCAGCCAGGGTGTTACTCTTCAAATCTTCGCGGATCTGTATCGATGCATCGAGAATGGCATTTCCCAACAGGGCGGTTGCCCGCGACGAAGTGGTCATTCCCGTTGTTATTCCGGCGCTTGAATCAACTATAACCTCAACAATTCCGGGAGGAATCCCGGTTTCTTCGAGCAAGACCTGTGTGGCAACGGTATGCACGCCCTGCCCCATTTCGGTCCACCCATGATGCAGAATTACCCTGCTTTCCGATATTATTTCAATGATCACGTCGCTGAAATCGGCCATGCCATTGCCTACGCCACTGTTTTTGATGCCACAGGCCAGTCCTTTGAACAAGGCTGAGTCATAATACGGTTTTACAGCCAGCAGGGTTTCCTGAACACCGACCCCTTTATGCAACACCTGCCCCGTTGCCGTCATCTTGCCTTCGCTCAAAGCGTTATCATACCGAAACTGCCAGCGGTCGAATCCGCCTTGTTTGCAAAGTTCGTCAATGCAGCCTTCGAGGGCAAAAGCTACCTGGTTGGCGCCAAAACCTCGCATGGCTCCACATGGGATATTGTTGGTATACACGGTGAGCGCTTCGAGGTTCACACAGGGAAAATGGTACGCTCCGCTTGCGTGACCGGCCACCCGCTCCATGACCTTGGTCCCCACCGAAGCGTACGCGCCCGAATCGCCTACGGCATAAAGTTTCAGCCCGGTGAGTTTTCCGTCTTTGTCGCAACCCACTTCAATATCCATAAATACAGGATGCCGTTTGGGGTGCATGCGGATGGATTCGTCGCGCGAAAGCACCAGTTTCACAGGCTTTTTCAGGAGCCAGGCAAACAGGGAAACATGTCCCTGCACGGTCATATCTTCTTTTCCGCCAAAGCCTCCGCCGGTCGAAACCAGGGTAACCCTGACTTTTTCTTCGGTCAGATTTAATAAGGAAGCCACCTGTTTCCGGTCGACATAAATCCCTTGTCCGTTCGAATAGAGGTGAATGCCATCTTCGTAGGGCATAGCCACGGCGCCTTCGGTTTCGAGGAAGGCGTGTTCGATGCGCTGGGTCTGGTAAGTGCCTTTGGCGATAAAAGCGGAACCGGCAATTATTTCACCCGCATTCCCTCCCCGGTATACTTTGCAGGTTTCTAAAAGATTATCCTGCCCGGGATGAACCTGTAAGGCTCCCGGAAGTATTGCGTGATGAGGATCGGTAACCGGCTTGAAAACGTCATACGTCACCCTGATCAGTTTCACGGCTTCCCGTGCTATCTCTTCGGTAGTGGCAACAACGCCTGCCAGCACGTCGCCAATATAGCGGGTGGTTTCACCTGTTTTGATCATCAGCGGCCAGTCCTTGAAAATCAGGCCTACAAAGCGGTCGCCGGGTACATCTTCGGCTGTGAAAACCCTGATAACGCCTTTGAATTTTAATGCATCCGATATGTCAATGTTTAGAATCTTAGCTTTGGGATGATCAGAAAAAAGCAGGGCTCCGTGGAGCATCCCGTCAAATTTCAGGTCATTGACGAACAGTCGTTTGCCGACCGCCATTTCATACGCTTCGTATTTGGGGTAGGAGGTGCCGACATTCCCCGAAAGTGCCGTAGCATTCGAACTTTCCAGATGTTGAAGTCGCTGAGCAGCCTCATGAATGGCATCAATAATTTTCACATATCCGGTGCAGCGGCACAGGTTCAGGGTAAGGGCCTGTTTGATCTCATCACGCGATGGCGATGGATTTTTCTTTAGCAATACATTGGCGCGCATCAGGAAGCCAGGGGTGCAGAAACCGCATTGGACGGCTCCTTTTTCGACAAAAGCCTTTGCCAGGATATCCCTTGCACTTTCAGGCAAGCCTTCGAGCGTGTTCACTTCTGCATTTTCAAGCTTTTTCAGTGCAGTAAGGCACGACAATTTGGCCTCCCCGTTTATCTCGACCATGCAGGCACCACAGGCACCCTGGCAGGAGCAACCGTCTTTTACGGAAGTAACATTTTTAACGTTTCGCAGATATTTCAGCAGGCTGGTTTCGGGATTACCTTCGAACGTTTCGGGAATGCCGTTCAGCAGAAATTGTATCATAGGGTTCTCAGATTTTGCCTGTTAAAAATTTCTCAACCGATACCATATCCGGCGACACTGGCTGGGGGAGTTCGAAAAGAGATTGAACCGAATTCAGGTCTTTCAGCCCGCAGCCCGTAAGTAGTACAACATTGGTCGAAGCTTTGGGCACCAGGTTCCTGCTTTTATGATCGAGAAAGCCGGCAAAAGCGGCCGCCGCCGCCGGCTCTGTGAATATGCCGGTGTTCCTTGCCAGGATAGACGAGGCTTTGAGGATATCATCGTCAGTTACCGTAATCGTTTGACCGTGATATTTTATCAGATAAGCGGCGGCCATATTAAAATTTCTGGGAATATCAACCGAAATGCTGTCGGCAATGGTATGCGATGGCGTTGAACGAAACTCTTCTTTTCCTATATTGTCGATCAGATTGCTGCTGCCGGATGCCTGAACGGCCACAATTATGGGCATTTTTTCTATGATTCCAAGCAGAAGCAGGTCTTCAAAGCCTTTATAAACCCCCGAAATAATAACGCCGTCGCCCACGGGCACAAAAACAAAATCAGGTAAATGCTCCTTCATCTGGCTGTAAATCTCAAACGAAACGGTCTTTTTGCCCTCGATGGTTAACGGATTATAAGCCGTATTGCGGTTATACCAGCCGAAACGCTTGCTTGCAGCTATACTCAGGTCGAAAGCTTTATCATAATTCCCGTCGACAGGCACCAGCAGGGCACCATACATCATGATCTGTGTGAGTTTGGCTTTAGGCGCCGATGCGGGAACGAAAATCACGGCTTTCTGCCCCTGTGAAGCACAGATTCCTGCCAGCGATGAGCCGGCATTTCCGGTGGAAGCAGCCGCTATGGTATCAATTCCATTTTCTTTCGCGAAAGCAGAAACTACCGCCGAAGCCCGGTCCTTAAAGGAAAAGGTAGGATTTTGAGAGTCATCCTTCAGGTACAGTTCAAAATCGTGAGTGGCCCCATCCAGGGAATTAATTTCATAAAGGGGTGTTTGCCCGACGCGTAAGTTCGGAAAGCTTTTCAATTCATTTACGGGCAGCAAATGCAGAAACTTGTTTTCCTCCAGTTCCCTGAACGACAGCTTACTGAGAACGGGGTAATCGTAAATGACTTTAAGCACCCCCAGCGGGGGCTGGCCGGGTAACTGCCTTGCGCTGCACTCAGGGCATAGGTAAATAATATCGCCGGCAGGAATCTGCAGTCCGCAATCGGAACATTCGTATATGAATTTTGAGGCCATGAATGAGATTTTTCGTTCGGTAATGTTAAATGTTGGCTGCTTATAACCGGTAAAGTGTCAGACACCTGAAAAAGGTGTGCCGACACTTTACGCCAGTTAAAATCAGAAGAGCATGCGAAGCCTGTTTACATACTTTTCAGCACACCCGTTTCTTCATTAAATTCGTTTATCATTTCATCCCAGCGGGTAGCCTGTTGCAGTTGTTCAGCCCATACCCCGCGATCGTTCCATAGTTGGTTCAGATCATCGAGATCCTTTTCCTGCTGTTCTATCCAGGTAAAATATTTCAGGTTATGAATGGCCTTGCGGTCGTAATAACTCAGTTCCTTCAGGTGATCGGTACTTTGTCCGAAAAGGCATTTTTCCATATCCTTGGCTGCCTGCAAGGACGTATAGACTCCTTTTTCAGCATTTAATTCGTCCAGACGCGAGCCATACATTTCGGCCGAATCGGTGGCCAGGCTGAGAATTACATCCTCGCCGGTCATTTCGTAGTATTTCGCCGTTTTGATGGCGGAAAGTATATTGGCAACGCCCGAAATGCCAAGCAGCCCGAGTTGTTCGACCAGTTCGGCATCAATTCCACACGATTTCAGGTATTTTTTACCTTCAGTTTCGTTGAAAAGCCTGAAAATGCGCATGCAGTCTTCGTCGTCGATGGCTGTTACCACATCCGTATTCCTGGCATTATGAACCCAGGGAACATGCTTGTCGCCTATGCCTTCGATGCGATGCCCGCCAAAGCCGTTGTTGAGCAGGGTAGGGCATTGCAGGGCTTCGGAGGCCACGATTTTCATGTGCGGGAATTGTTTTTTCAGATAATCGCCAGCACCTATGGTTCCTGCCGAGCCGGTTGCCGAAACATAGGCTGCCAGTTGTCCTTTGGGCGATTTTACCGAAAGAAACACTTCTTCCAGGGCCGGTGCCGTTACGTTATAATGCCAGCAGGGGTTTCCAAATTCATCGAACTGGTTGAATATCACGCAGTCAGGACGATTGCGCCGTATATCCCAGCATTTGTCGTAAATTTCCTTCACATTTGATTCGCAGCCAGGTGTCGCGATAACTTCAGCTCCAATTTCTTTGAGCCAGGTAAAACGTTCCTTGCTCATTTCCTCCGGTAAGATGGCCACAGCCGTGACGCCCATAATCTGGGAGTCGAAAGCGCCTCCACGGCAATAATTGCCGGTTGAGGGCCAAACGGCTTTATGGTAGGTAGGGTCGAATTAGCCGGTGAGTATGCGGGGGGCAAGGCATCCGTATGCAGCGCCTACCTTATGTGCCCCGGTAGGGAAATATTTGCCCACCAGTAGTATGATGCGGGTTTTTACCCCGGTGATTTCCGAAGGAATTTCGATATAGTTAACCCCGCCAAACAGGCCGCCTTTGGCAACCGGCTGGTTTTTCCAGGTAATGCGGAAAAGGTTGGCCGGGTGAAGGTCCCACAAACCTATGTTTTTCAGCTGATCTTTAATTTTTCCGGGAACAAGCTCCGGGTTGCGCATCTGGGCAAATGTGGGCAGCACAATCCCTTTTTCGCGGAAGCGTTCAATGGCTTTTTGCCTGGCGGCAGGGTTTACGATTTTGTCGGTTAGTTTAATCATGAGTCAAGCTTTTACGCTACAAAGTTATGAATGTAAAACGGGTATTTAAGGTAATTTATGACTGCTGGTTTTACTGCAAAATGGTGTCGGACGAATCAATCAACACTTTCATTTCGGCAGCTTTATTTAATAAAACAGAGACAATACCATTGTTTAAAAGAACAGATTCAACTACATGGAAATCAACTATATCAAACCTGACTTGTAGGTCCTGGTCCGAGTAATTATAAAAAGCAGAATCTTTGGTCATTTTCATAGTCTTGTCGCTCTGGCGGTGAAGCAAGGTTGTGGCGGTGCCGTCCTTTAGTAGGTAGAAACCGTTTTCGGTCTGGGTGAAACTCTTTTCGGTAAGGCAAAACCGGGGCTTGTCGCTGAAAGGTGATCCTTTGGAGGGACAAAATGTGGTGCAATTCCCACATTCATTGCAGAAATCGGCTACATTCAGCACCTGGTATTTCTGATTTATTGTAAGGTAACTCTCAATGCTGTATGATACTTTGTTCTCCCTGAAATCGACTTTCCATACCGGAATATCAGCAGCCTGTGTGAGATAATAGTTATTAGCCCTGTTAGGGCAAACCGTCACACAAACGCTGCACACATCGCCACAGAACAGGCAGCGGGAGGCTTCCTGCATTGCCGATTCGGATGTAAATTCCACATGATCGCTGGCAACCGATGCATCCATTTTTACCCGTTTCGATTTGCGGACTATAAAATCGCTGTGCGACATATTTTTGTCGGTGGATATTTTTTCGGACGGAAGAATGATTCCCGCTTTGGCTGCAATCTGTATAGCGGCTTTTCGTCCGTCGCCAACGGCTTTTACAATAGTGGCAGCGCCCCGCATGGCATCCCCACCGGTAAAAACACCGGGAATGCCGGTTTCGTAGGAGCCTTTTACTGTTTTAAGTTCACCTGGAGTAATAAAATCGATATCGATCTCCTGTCCCAGGGCCGGTATCAGTGAGTCGACCGGGAATTCCACAAATTCACCTTCGATTTTTACAGGCACCAGGCGCGAATCCGTTTCCGATTTTACCAGCTCCATTTTGGCGCAAACAAGGGAGGCAATGCGGCCTTCGTTTATTACCAGTGTTTCGGGTGCCAGCAATTCGTGCAGTTCGATGCCTTCGGCCAGCAGGGCTTTGATCTCGTCGACATCGGCCGGCATTTCGGTACGGGTGCGACGGTATAAAACCCTCACGGAACTGCCCGGTTCAGCAGAACGTTTGGCCGTTCGTGCCACGTCCATGGCTGTATTTCCGCCGCCTATGACAATAATATTCTTCCCTAAAGGCGTTAAATTACCTTGTTTGGCATTTTTTAGAAATTCAAAGGCGTTCAGAACACCGGCTGCGTCTTCTCCTTCCATTTGCAGAGTTTTGAAGCGCTGGGCGCCGGCTGCAATATATACAAAGTCGTTTTCGGCACGCAAACGTTCAAAGAGGCCACTGCCGATCCTGGAATTATAGTGGATGGTGACGCCTAGTTTTTCTATTCGTTCAATGTCTTTTTGCAGCGACTCCATCTTCAGCCGGAAGGCCGGAATGGCTTCGGAAACCATGCCTCCGGGGATGGCTTTGGTTTCATAGATTTCCACCTCGAAACCACCCATTCGCAGGAAATAGGCACAACTCAAGCCCGAGGGGCCGGCCCCGATAATGGCGACCTTACGGCCGTTAGGAGTTGCCAGGCTGATATCAGTTTCAAACCCTTTTTCGGCCACAAACTTTTTTACTTCTTTTATTTTAAGCGCTTCCTCGTAATTTATTCGGGTGCATTTGGTCTGGCATAAATGGTCGCAGGCTACTCCCAGCACATTTGGGAAAGGGTTTTTGGCCATGATCACATCAAAAGCCTTCTGAAAGTCACCCTGCGAACTGTGAAACAGGTATTCGGGAATATCCTGGTTGGTAGGACATTCATCAACGCAAGGCGCATGAATACAATCGAAAAAGCCCAGCGAACGATTGCTTTTAATGCTTTTGGTCACAAACGGATCACGTTTATAGTCATCGTTTAACACAACCTCATCGGCGTATGAATTCAGTTTTTCAAGGTTTGTCTGATTCTTAGGGGTTTTATTCTCCGAAAGATTCTGAATATACTGTTGTAGCCGGCCGTATCCGCCCGGTTTAAGTATATCGGAACAAACCGTAACCGGTTTCATTCCGCTGTTAATCAGGTCGTTGATATTGAAACAATCGGCCCCGGCCGAAAAGGATACATTCAGGCTGCCGTTGAATTCGTTCTGCAGTTTCCGGGCAACATTCACACTGATGGGATGCAAAGCCCGGCCGCTCATGTACATCATGGTTTCGTGGGCGGGAAGTACGTTTTTATGGTTGGTGCTTTCGAGGGTATTGGTAAGCTTAACGCCAAAAAACAAGCCTTCGGTGGCAGCCGTCTGCTGCAGGCGGGTAATAATTCCTAAGGCATCCGGATATTTAAGATCGTGTTCAAAAGCGATATCGGGGATGTTGTTTTTAAACTGAAGTTTATTGTTTAATATGTCACGAAGTTCCTCCTTGCCCAGCAGGGTGGGATTTAGTTTGATAAGCGTATGCAGTTTTTTCTCCCCTAAGAGGTAATGACCGATTTTTTCAATCTCATCGGGCGGACAGCCGTGCATAGTGCTCAGGGTGATATTATCGGAGATGCAATCGGGAATGTCAATGTTGCCCAGGCCCGGATAGAGATGCAGCAGATCATTGATTACCACGTGTTTTAACTCGCTGCAATCCGACATGTTTTCCAGGAACCATTGCACATTTTCATTCTGAATTCCTTCGAAATTGTACCCAATGCTCATATTGAATACAAATCCGCGCTTTTGCTTCAAATCCCAGCCAAACTTATGCTGAAGCAAATGGATTATCACCCAGGCTTTCAGGTATTCGGCTAAGGATTCGCGTATGCGGAGTTCCTGCGACCATTCGCAGTTGTATCCCTCGTCCTGCATGTCGATACAGGGTTTCGAAATGCTAAGTTCGTCGAGGGTCTGTATGGTTTTCAATTCGATATAACTGGCCCCGCACAGCCAGGCTGAAATTATATTCTGTGCCATCTGTGTATGGGGACCGGCAGCAACGCCTATGGGTGAATAGAGGTGTTTGCCGAAAATCTCCATGGAGATGTCAGGATTGTTAACGGGATTAAAGAACAAGGCTTCGGGAATTCCGAATATCTCTTTACGCGCAGCGTATTCTGTATCAATGAGTTTGTATAGCTTTCCGATGGAAATGGGTGAAAATTCAGTCGAGTGAACCATGCTTGGGAGGTATATTTTTTTACTTTTGTAAAAGTAGAAAATTAAACAGAAGATGAAGGCTTTTACCGGTACTTCCTGCATTGTCCTCTGCGCCGGAAGTTCCCGGCGGATGGGACAGCATAAGGCACTGCTGAAATTCGATGCGCATACTACTTTTATGAGCCGCATTGCCGGAACCTTTCTTCAGGCAGGCATCGAACAGGTAATCGTTGTGCTGAACGCCGAATTGCATGCTCTTGTAAAGGAAAGGGAAGCTGATTTGTCCGAAGGCGTTGAACTGGTTATAAATGACCGACCGGAGGCAGGCCGGTTTTATTCGCTGCAAACCGGGGTAAAATACCTGAAAGCTGGAAATTCCTGCTTTTTACAGAATATGGATAATCCTTTTACTTCCGAAAGTCTGCTTCGCAGGCTGATAAAACATAAAGCCGAGGCCGATGTGCTGATCCCGGCTTTTCAACATAAAACTGGACACCCGGCTTTGTTCAGCCCGGTGGTGGCCCACGAAATTCACCATACAACAGATCCGGATGTGCGGATTGATGATTTCCTGAAAAGATTCAGTATAAAAATCATCGCCACCGATGAAGCCAACGTTTTAACCAACATCAATTCTCCCGAAGAATATATGGGTGCAGGGTTCAAATTCTGATTCCCGGGACATAACCAGGAAGTCGGCTCCTTTTCATTTGGTTTATCAACCTGTCTGCCCTTTTTCCGTTAGCATTTCCCTATGTTTTGCTTTTGGCAGGTCTCAGTATGTTTCAAGGCCCGGTATGCACCGATTCTCAACTGTTAGCCCAGTTAATGTATAAATATACAATCGCATTGAAATATTATACAAACATATACTTTATAACATATGAAATATTTGGTGATTTTTTTCGATCTCACTTGAAGATCGTATAATGCAGATAATGAGCACAATAAAAATTCAAGAACAGGCCGGTTTCGTTGCAGGATCTTTATAAACACAAAAAAATCTTTAAAATAGTCCGGCAAATTTGTCGGGGCAATTCGGAATGGCTGTACTTTTGTACTCTTAAACACCACTTTTAGCCAAGCCCTCTGTATGTTCATACCATCAGCTAATTTTATTCTAAGCCACATTATCATTATTATCCGGGCCACCCGGGTGAGTTAGGATAGTTTGTTAAGAAATTAATACAGAAAGCCTTTCTCACCCCACGTGAGAGAGGCTTTTTGTTATTTAGGCAAGGCTAAAACCGCTTTAAAAGAACTATTCTTCAAATCATTTTTAAAGAATAAGTGTTTATTTAGAACATCTTACCTTTTTCAAAACGAAGATGGGACGATACATAAAGCCGGATTCAAGAAACTGAAAGCTAACTTTAATCAGAACAGATGAAAATCCCACTGCGCAGCGATACCACCACACAGGGACGGAAAATGGCAGGAGCCCGGAGCTTATGGCGTGCCAACGGCATGAAAGAAGCACAGTTCGGCAAGCCGCTCATAGCTATTGCCAATTCGTTTACTCAGTTTGTACCCGGACATGCTCATTTGCAGTCCATAGGGCAGTATGTGAAAGGATTGATAGAAGCGCAGGGATGTTTTGCCGCCGAGTTCAATACCATAGCCATCGACGACGGTATAGCCATGGGGCACGAGGGAATGCTGTATTCCTTGCCGTCGCGCGACCTGATTGCCGATAGTGTGGAATACATGGTGAATGCCCACAAAGCTGATGCCCTCATCTGCATCAGTAACTGTGATAAAATTACTCCCGGCATGCTTATGGCTGCCATGAGGCTAAACATACCAACTATTTTTGTTTCGGGTGGTCCTATGGAAGCCGGAGTTTTAGGCAACCGTAAGCTCGACCTGGTGGATGCCATGGTGATGGGAGCCGATGATTCCATCAGCGACGATCAGCTCGCAAAAGCAGAACAGGCTGCGTGTCCCACCTGTGGCTCCTGTTCGGGCATGTTTACCGCCAACAGCATGAACTGCCTTACCGAGGCCCTGGGCTTATCCTTACCCGGAAACGGAACCATAGTAGCTACGCACGGCAACAGGCTTAAACTCTTCGAAAAAGCAGCCGGCCGCATTGTTGAAATGGCCTTTGAATATTACGGCGAGGGAAATGAAGATGTGCTACCCTTACATATTGCAACGCGCAATGCTTTTTTAAATTCCATGACCCTGGATATTGCCATGGGCGGATCAACCAATACGGTACTTCACCTGCTGGCTATTGCCCATGAAGCCGGTGTTGACTTCAGCATGAAAGACATTGATGAGCTTTCGCGAAAAACACCCTGCCTGTGTAAGGTTTCGCCTAGTTCGCAATACCATGTCGAAGACGTGAACAGGGCCGGCGGAATCATCTCCCTGATGGGTGAATTGAAGCGGGCAGGACTCTTGGATACTTCCTCGCTTAGGGCCGACGGATTAAACCTGGAACAGGCCATTGCTGCTTTCGATATTTTAAGCCCCGTAGTCAGTGCCGGGGCGGCCGAAATATACAGCAGCGCCCCGGCTCATAAATTTAACCTGGTCATGGGATCGCAGCATACCCGGTATGCCACACTCGACAATGACCGGGTGAGCGGGTGTATCCGAAATGCGGAAAATGCTTACCATACAGATGGCGGTCTGGCTGTTTTATATGGCAATATCGCCGGCCAGGGCAGCATCGTTAAAACTGCCGGCGTGGATCCTTCGCTGTTTCATTTCGAAGGAGCAGCCAGGGTTTTTGAATCGCAGGAAGATGCTGTAAACGGTATATTGAGGGGTAAAGTGAATCCGGGCGATGTGGTTGTGATCCGCTACGAAGGGCCTAAAGGAGGACCGGGCATGCAGGAAATGCTTTATCCCACATCGTATTTAAAGACGCTTAAACTCGATAAAAGCTGTGCCCTGATTACAGATGGGCGTTTCTCGGGAGGCACCTCGGGCCTTTCCATAGGGCATGTTTCGCCCGAAGCGGCAGCAGGTGGGGAAATAGCCTTAATCAGGGACGACGATAGAATTGTTATTGATATTGCAAGCCGGAGTATGGAGTTGAGAATCAGTAAGGAAGAATTAGCCCTCCGCAGGGAAACGGAAATACATAGGCTCAGGGATGCTTTTACGCCTCAATCCAGGAAAAGGAACATTTCAACTTCCCTGAAAATTTACGCCCTGCATGTGTCTTCGGCCGATAAGGGCGCGGTACGCTTGCTGGATGAATAAACGAAAACACTGAACATTCGGGCATGGAATCAGGAGTAGGATGACCAAAGTACAATAAGCCCGAAACGGATACTTGTATTTCAAAATACTTTTATAGTTGCTGTGTTAAAATCATAAGGAAAAATCAAATCAATCATCCGGTAAGCTTAGAATTACACCGGAAACTTGTACCCTCACCATACTTTATCCCTCCGATCAGCAAGCACTTAAGCGGAAGCTGGTGGAAAATCATTTTTAATTCACTTAAATCAATAGTAATGACGGCTAAAGAAAAAGAAACCCGCAAGTCGAAACAGCAAGATGTGGAGATAACCGGTAGTGAGGCAGTTATACGTTCGCTTATCGAGGAAGGAACTGAGATTATTTTTGGTTACCCCGGCGGAGCCATCATGCCGGTTTACGATGCCTTGTACGATTACCGGAATGTGTTGAGGCATATTTTAACCCGGCATGAACAGGGGGCAGTACACGCGGCCCAGGGGTATGCAAGGGCAACCGGGAAGACAGGCGTTTGCCTGGTGACTTCCGGACCCGGTGCTACCAACCTTATAACCGGGATAGCTGATGCCATGATTGATTCAACACCTCTGGTCTGCATTACCGGGCAGGTCGCTTCACACCTGCTGGGCTCCGACGCCTTCCAGGAATCGGATGTTATAGGAATCTCCATGCCGGTAACCAAATGGAATTTTCAGATCACTTCCGCTGAAGAAATTCCTTCAACCATAGCCAAAGCTTTTTATATCGCAGCTTCAGGCCGGCCCGGTCCGGTGCTGATCGATATTACCAAGGACGCCCAGTTCGGCAGGTTAAAATACAAGTATGCCAAGTGTCATAAAATAAGAAGTTATATCCCCGAATTCCCCGTGAACAAGGAGAAACTGAGCCAGGCAGCCGAGCTGATTAACAACGCCAAAAAACCTTTCCTGATCTTCGGACAAGGTGTCATACTATCGGGGGCGGAAATGGAATTGCAGCACTTTATCGAAAAAACAGGAATTCCTGCCGCCTGGACATTGCTTGGATTATCAGGCCTTATCACGGATCATCCTTTAAATGTTGGCATGCTGGGCATGCATGGGAATTACGGTCCCAATATCAAAACCAACGAATGTGATTTGCTGATAGCCGTGGGAATGCGTTTCGACGACCGCGTGACCGGCAACCTGAATACCTATGCAAAACAGGCTAAAATCATCCATATCGAGATCGATCCGGCCGAAATTAACAAAATTATTAAAGCCGATGTAGCCTTGCTGGGTGATGCAAAACGAATTCTCAGGCTGTTGCGACTGCTGGTCGGAAAGAAAAAGCATACGGCCTGGCTCAAAGAATTCAAACAGGCCCATGAGGTGGAAATGAAAAAAGTGATCAAGTCCGATCTTAACCCCGCCAATCCGGGCCTGAGCATGGCCGAAATTGTGAATAAAGTGGCCGATCTTACCCATAATACAGCCGTTGTGGTGAGTGATGTGGGCCAGAACCAGATGGCTGCGGCACGCTACTCAAAATTCACTTCCTCTCGCAGCCATATCACCTCAGGGGGATTAGGAACCATGGGTTTCGGCTTGCCGGCTGCCATGGGAGCCAAGTTTGGCAATAAGGACCGGGAAGTGGTGCTATTTGTCGGCGACGGCGGCATGCAGATGACTATACAGGAGTTAGGAACTATAGCACAGGAAAACCTGCCGGTGAAAATTGTGATTATGAACAACCGTTTCCTGGGAATGGTGCGTCAATGGCAGGAACTGTTTTTTGAAAAGAGGTATTCGTTCACCGAAATTTTCAGCCCCGATTTTGTGAAAGTGGCTGATGCCTACGGTATCCCGGGACAATTGGTTAAAGAACGCGAAAAGCTAGAGGAGGCTCTGCAAACCATGCTTGATGCCAAAGGTCCCTACCTGCTGGAGATCATGGTCGAAAAAGAAGACAATATTTTCCCTATGGTTCCTTCAGGGGCATCGGTATCGGATATACTGCTGTGTGCTGATGATGTTAAATAATGCAAAAGCCACCTATGTGAAAAAATCACTGACTTTGAAAACAAGAGTGCCGGTTTCAGCCTTACATCTGCCCCGGGTCACAAGAGATAGGCGGGTATGCAGCATCATCCGCACCCCCGGTTCTTTTCAGGACAGAAAAAACATTTGCCTTAATCCGGATGCAATTGTTACTATGCTTAGCCTTTTAGCGGAACTGAAGCCCTAGACCTGCAATTCCTTTTAACAGCATGCCCTTCTGTCCGCAGAATTGATGAAAACAGCAGTACCCCACATCATAAAAATACTGAAACATGAAACAGGAATATATTATATCGGCTTACAGTGAAAACCATATTGGTTTGCTGAATCGCATAACTATCATTTTTACCCGGCGAAAAGTAAACATTGAGAGTATCACGGCATCGGTATCCGCCATCGAAGGCATTTCGAAGCTGACTATCGTCGTAAACGATGAGAAAGAAAAGGTAGTTAACATTACCAAACAGATCGAAAAGCAGGTGGAAGTACTGAAAGCCTTTTACCATACCAACGATGAGATGATATTCCAGGAGATTGCCCTGTACAAAGTGCCCACCCAGGCGCTGATGGAAACCAACCAGCTGGAAAAGCTGATCAGGCAGCACAATGCCCGTATTTTAGAGATCACTCCCGAATATACGGTAATCGAAAAAACCGGGCACAAGGAGGAAACCCAGGAGCTGTTCAACGGCCTGGTTGAGTATGGCGTTTTGCAGTTTATCCGCTCAGGCCGGGTTGCAATTACCCGCTCGCCTATCGAAAAGCTGTCGGAATTCCTCAAAGAACGGGACGCTCTACTGGAGAAAATCGAATCAAGAGGAAAACTGAGAAGTGCCAGAAAATAGAATTTTCGGGGCATCCCTTGAATTTCTATACGGATTCAAGGTACACGGTTTACGAAAGGCGGAAGGGCTTGAAGCAGCTGTAGTGCTGAGGTAATTCCAGCCCCTGTCAACTAAGCCCAAAAAACTTTTTTTATTAATAATCAATAACTTACAAACATGGCAAAAATTAAATTTGGAGCAACCGAAGAGAATGTAGTAACCCGCGAAGAATTTCCATTGGCAAAAGCGCTGGAAACCCTTAAAAACGAAACCATTGCCATTATCGGGTATGGAGTTCAGGGCCCGGGCCAGTCGTTAAACCTGCGCGATAATGGGTTTAACGTCATCATCGGTCAGCGTAAAAATTCCAAATCCTGGGACAAAGCGGTCAACGACGGCTGGGTTCCGGGCTCTACCCTCTTCGAAATAGAAGAAGCCTGCCAGCGCGGCACCATTCTGCAGTTCCTGCTGTCCGATGCCGGACAGATTGCCTTATGGCCTACCGTGAAAAAGAACCTGAGTGCCGGCAAAGCGCTTTATTTTTCGCATGGTTTCGGCATCACCTATAAGGAACGCACCGGCATTATTCCCCCGGCTGATGTGGATGTTATCCTGGTGGCTCCCAAAGGTTCGGGAACCAGCCTGAGACGCATGTTCCTTCAGGGCAGGGGACTCAATTCGAGCTATGCTATTTTCCAGGACGCCACCGGGCATGCATGGGAAAGGGTAGTAGCCCTCGGAATAGGAGTAGGATCGGGATACCTTTTCGAAACCGATTTCAAACGCGAAGTCTTCTCCGACCTTACCGGCGAACGGGGTACGCTGATGGGAGCCATACAGGGAATTTTCGCAGCCCAGTACGATGTGCTGCGCAGCAAAGGGCATTCTCCTTCCGAAGCCTTTAACGAAACCGTCGAAGAACTCACCCAAAGCCTCATGCCCCTCGTTGCCGAAAACGGTATGGACTGGATGTATGCCAATTGCTCAACCACGGCGCAGCGGGGCGCCCTCGACTGGTGGAAGAAATTCCGCGACGCTGCCAAACCAGTTTTCGAAGAATTATACAACGAAGTTGCCAGCGGCAACGAAGCCCAGCGTTCCATCGACTCGAACAGCAAACCCGACTACCGCGAAAACCTGGAAGTGGAGTTGAAAGAACTGCGCGAATCGGAAATGTGGGTGGCCGGAGCCGCCGTACGTAAACTGAGACCGGAGAATAATTAATCTTAGTTTTATTGATTGGTAATCAGGTTATTGAATTGATAAGCCCTGCATTTGAAGTTGATTTGAGCCGTTTGAATGGTCACCCTGATGTTGTTCGCCAGTAGTTTGGCAATCGTACTTAAATGGGTGATCATTCAACACTCATTCGTTCTGCCTTGATTATTGGATTGAAAAGGTCTGTATAATCATGTCTTTCTGCCTGATCCCACAACTCAAACGAATTGATCATTCGCCCACTCTCCTTCTCCCTTTCTCCTTGTCCCCCCTTCTCCCTGTCCCCCATCAATCCCATCAATCCCATCAATCCCATCAATCCCATCA
>CAIPFN010000142.1 GCA_903864265.1 uncultured Bacteroidales bacterium
CAGTATAATAATAACCTTCTTTATAGCGATCATACTCTATTGGCAAACTGAATTTATTACGCATGACATCCAGGTCTTTTTCGATTGTAGAACGCGAAATATAGATGTCGTTACCTTCCATGTATTCAATTATTGATTTAAGCGAAGGATATCTCTTTTTCTGAAGCAATTCGTTAATCAGCTGATAGCGGAGGTAGGCGTTTTTGTTAACGGGCATGGTGGGTATAGCATTAAGGAAAATATTCAAAGATACAAATTTATATGAAGGGAGAATAGCTACTACAGCAAAACCAGAATCACAACTTATTGAATGACAATGTACAAGTTATTTTTGAAAATAATATTTTATTAATTCCGATACCTGTGGATTCGACATAGCATAACTAACTATTTTAACATCCAATGGCGTATTCGAAAATTTGAGTCCAGACATTCTGATTGCATCTAATATCCATTCAATCTTATTGCCAAATGCTCCTCCACCAACCAAAGTTAAAAAGACTTTACTGTTGCCTGTTCTTTCATAATTTATAAGGGCAGCAAGCAAAGTTGCCTCGTAGGTTGCCTCCAGGATTAAGCGGGCGAAAATCATCCAGTATTCTGATTGAATATGGGAGTAGGAAACTGGTAAAGCGGAACAATAAGCCTGAGAAACAATTTGATCCGGTCCGCTTATCGTTACTTCCGCATCCCATTGAATGCCAATTCTTAATTTGCCTTTCAAATTTTCAAATTCTTGCCCGGTTTTACTGCGAATCTGATTTGAAATATTCGCCAGGGATTCAACATCATTTGCCAAAGCATATCCGTTTGCCATTTTCCAATACCTTTCATTCTCATTCCCCAACTCTAGACCTATATCTTTTAAGCAATCAATTTGAAGATGCGCCGATTGACCGATTTGAGAATATATATTTACAAAATAGTTCCTAAAAACTGTACCGGCCCCACAAGCGATAGCACAAGCAGGACCTTGTGTGCGATCGTTTTCATAAATCCCTACACCCTTTTCCGGAGTAATGTTTGGCCCAACCATTTCCAAAAGATTAAACTGAGAAGCCGCCTGGAATAAAGCGCCGTTATTTGACTTATCCTTATGCAAAGCTTGAATATCGCCAACCACTTCAGAAATTTTAATTTTTGATCGGTATGTATTATTCAAAGCATTATTCCGTAGATCTTCCAATTTGATGACATCCAGCTTTCCATACCGGTATTCAGCACCATTAACTTTAGAAATCAATTTATCTCCGTTAATTAGCAGGTTGTTGCGAACCTGATAAGGATGTTCTTCTTTGAAGCCTGTTAATTTTTCGAACCACATTGCTATGAATTTAATCCTACTGATTGTTTAAAATTACTTTTATCTATAACCATGCTGGCTATAAGCTCAGAATCGTCAAAGTCGAGGCATCACTTTCGCCTGAGTAAAAGATTTTCAAGACTTTCAATCTGATGTAAAGCAGGCTTGGCATAAAAAATACCCGTGCTGTTGTTGCTTCTTACTCCTCTTAAAAAAAGGTATATTACTCCGCCAAAATCCCTTTCATAATCAAAGCCGGGCAGCTTGTTTTCGAGATGGCGTTTCATGGCTACCGTATAAATATAATACTGGAGGTAGTAATTATTCCCTTTCATGCCCTCCGCCAGGCCATCCCGGCCATAGTCTTCCAGCCTGTTACCCAGGAAATTGGATTTCCAGTCCAGGATATAGTATCGGCCATTGTGCTCCAAGAACAGGTCCAGGAAACCGTGCATCAGCCCCTGCATATCGGCCTCGCCTTCGAGTTGGGCCTCTATGCCGAGCGCTTCGTTTATGGCCATCTTGTTTACGTTGTCCATTGAGAAGTAGAATTCCAGCTCCGTAAGTTTTTGTCCGTTCTTTACCTGGTGCAAGGCAAACGTCTCCTCGCCGCAGGATAATTCCGTATGCATCACATGGCTTACCATCTGCCCGAAAAGGTGAAGGCTTTCTGCCTTGACAATACTGGGATAGTATTTTGAGGCATCTTGTATGGTCCGGTCCCAGCTGTCCACGGCATTGAAATCGAGGAGCTCGAAAATGCTGTGCAGGGCCGTGCCGACATTGGCGCCGCGTCCCAGGTCCTGAAAGATAAACTGGTCATAGCTTTCCTTATCTCCCAGCTCCACCTTTTCGAAAGGAGCCGAAAGATGAACATGGCTCAAAGCGCTGAAGCTGTGAATGCCAAAAGCGTTTTTGATTTCTATTTCCGGTTTCGGCCTTGGGGAAAATTCAAGCCCTCCGTTCCCCGGATGGTAATTTACAGTATTTGTGACAAAACCATCATTGGAAAATGTATCAAACTCTATCAAACCAGGGCTTTCATTTTTAAAGTGGCCTATAATATCGGAAAGAGATGAAGGCACTTGGTCCTTTTTATATTTTCTGGGGACTATTGAAATATAACATTTATAAACCGCTCTTGTCAGGGCCACGTATATCAGCCGTTTATTTTCCTGTTCTTTCTGGCTGTCAAAGCCGATTCGGTCCTCTTCGCTCAAGCCCGGGTAATTCAACGTAAAAAAGTATCCTCCATTTTTTTTAAAATCATTGATATTCCCTTTTTCCAGGAATTTCTTTTTGGGAATCATCGACAAACAGGGCGCAAAAACAATGTTGTACTCCAGCCCCTTTGCTTTGTGAATGGTCGATATCTGTACCGCATCGTCATCGCTTTCAACGCGCTGCTCGTAGTCCTCGTCCGCTTCGCCCGAGCTCCGGTCCATCCATACCAGCAGTTCGTCGGGCGTTAGCCTGGACTGCTTTTCCTTTTTATGCAGAATCTCTGCTATCTGGTTGATATTGGTCAGGACCCTCTGCCCCAAAATATCCTTCATGCAGCAGGCCCGGACCCCATAAATGGTCAAAAAGGAGGAAATCATGTTGTAAACGCCCTCCGCTAAAAGGGTTTTTCGCAGGCCGATGAAAACGGCAATCTGTTTTTCATCGTCAAGGGTTTTCAGGGTTTCGGTGGTAAACCCAAAATAGGACGAGTTTAAAGCCCGGTTAATATCGCCCCGCCCGGGCGAAACCACCGCTTTTAACAGGTGTTTGATCATCCCGGATTCGCAGGACTCCAAAACCTTGGCTTCATCTCTCTTGACTGAGGGGACGTTGAAACCTGCCAACGTTTTCTTGATAGCGTCCCCTTCCTTTTTGCCCCATACCAGAATGCCGATATCTCTTGGGGTTATTTTTCTGCCTTTGATTTCGACATCCCCTGTCAGCAGCCTGTACGTTTCCTGGGCGACGGCCTTGTATACGGTCTCGTAATCGTTTTCATCGAATTCCCAGATGGTCACGGGCAGGACGGCCTTGCCCTGGTCGCACATTTTGCCCAGGCCGGATGCGCCCTGCCCGACGTTAACATATCGGATATCGTCATCCACAAACATATTGAAGCTTTCGTCCGGGTTCATCAGTACATTTAAAGCATCGATCATCCCTTTGGTCGACCTGAAGTTTTTGTTCATTGAAAACACCGATCCATCTACGTTTTTTCTTGCCTCTTTGTAGGTGTCCAGATCGGCGCTGCGCCAGCCGTAAATGGACTGCTTGGGATCACCGATGTAGAATACAATGGAGCTTGCCGAAAAAACATCACTAAAAATCTCATACTGCTGCTTGTCCGTGTCCTGAAATTCATCGATGAAAACAGCCTTGTATTTTTGGGCCAGCTTTTCCCTGAAAGATTCGTTTTTCAGGGCCGTATGTATCGTTTTGATCTGGTCATCGTACGAGATATAGCCCTTTTGCTGCTTGGTTTTTTCTATTTCCCCGGAAGAATGCCTTAAAAAGCTCAGGTAGAAATAATTGAAGAATTCGTTCTCGGCATATTTAATTCCCTGTTCGTGTTTTTGGAAATCAGCCACCATAAATTCAAAGTTGGAGAAATATCCGGCTGGTTTTTTTATCTGATCCCGAAAGCGCCTCTTGAATTCCTCCACGTTTCCTGCTTTAGCATCAGTTAACAAAGCATTACTTTTTATCTGGAGAGTTAATATCTGTATAAAATTCCTTACGATAAAGTCATCGAAGGCAACCTGTTTGTCGGCAATATGCTGTTTTATGGCCAACAGCGTTGCGTCCTCATCCAGGCTCGAATCGATAAACTTCATCCCCAGAAGATGCTTTTTTAGAAGTTCGTGCATCTTGTCCCTCTTCAGTCCCTTCCATATTTCTTTAAAATATTCAACGTCAAGAACATTAAGCACTTCCCTGTAATACCTGTTAGAGGCATCTTTCAGCAATGCCGAATCATCGGTTATGATTTCGTAATCAAAGGACTGGTTGGTTTCGAAGGTGAATTCGCCAATGGTTTTCTGGCAAAAACTGTGGATTGTCATGACCGAGAGGCTATCCAGGCCCTGAACGGCTTTTCTCAGTAAAGCCTTCTTCTCCTCGTTGACAACCCCAACTACAGCCTGGATAGTGGGATCCGATATTTCTTTTCCTGCTGAATACTTATAGGCCAACCGGACAAACTTGCGAATCCTGGATTCCAGTTCAGCCACCGCGGCCTTGGTAAAAGTCACCATCAGGATTTCCTCCAGTGGGATCTGCTTTTCAAGGATCAACCGCAAGGCAAGTATCGCGATCGAATATGTTTTCCCTGTCCCTGCGCTGGCTTCGATAAGTTTCGAACCTTCCAGCTTTACGTCCAATACATAAAAATCCTTTTCCATGGCTAAGCTATATTTAGGTTCAACAGTCCTGTGATTATTTTTAGTTCATCCAGGTCGGCCTCTTCGAAACCGGCAAAATAGCCTTCCTGATCTAAAACCTGCATGTATTTATTGGGATCAGACAGATACGTCCCGTTAGCCTCTTCCCTGAAAGCTTCCAGCACCGTGCCGATGCTGCATACACTGTTTTTGTTAGGGCATGCTGCCTTGAGCGTGAATTTCAACGGCGACTGTCTGCCTTTCACAAGATAGGCCAACAGCTCGTTGATTTTTATCTTTGCTTCATCAGGCAAAAAAACGGGAAGTGCCATGCTGTCCCCATCCTTGCCAAGAAGCTGTGCATCGCTTATCTTGTCCATTGCACACAGGAACAGCGTCTTGAGGTAGGCCCTGACCCGGTCTTTTTCCGGTGATTTTGAAAGAGAATAAGCGATATACCTTTTTTCGTAAACGCCGTTGATGCTGCCCGTAATCCGGATGCTGCCGATGTTCAGGTCGACGACTATATTCTGCTCGTCCTTACCCCCGGTCAATGCCTGGTATATTGTTCGGATAGCCACTGTTTCTTCAAACAGTTCATCAAGGACGGCCTTGCCCAGATTCCTCAACGGCAGCGCCCCTTCCTTGATGCCTTTCTGCAGATACGGTTCCAATTCACCATCGCTGACTTTTAGCAAGTCGCTCTTGACCATCCACTTTTGCAGGTGGTCCAGTTCGAAAAGTTCCGTTTCAGGCAGGGTATCATCGTCCTCCTCATACTTGATGCCCAGGACCGTGTTGAAGTACCATTCGATAGGATGCTCGAAGAACTTTACAAAGGAATAAACAGATATGTCGGACAACCCTTCGTGTTCCGTTTCTTTGGGCGGGAACGTTTCGGCCGTCTCCGAGTAAAGATAGGTGAACAGCCTTTTGTCGTCTTGCTGGTACCGGGCGCTAAACCCGTGCAAGGGGTGCTTTACGACAAGCATGTCCGGCCCTAAATAGTCCAGCAGCGTATCCACGACAATCGATGGGGGCACCTCCGTATTGTCCTTTGCACTTTGTCCGGTGTAGCTCAGGTAGAGCTTTTCCCTGGCCGCCAGGAGCGTATCCAGGAAAAGGTACTTGTCGGTTTCTTTTTTGTTCCGGTCCCCGGTCCGGTATTTTTCTCCCAGCAGGTCAAACCCCATAAACTGGTCCTTCCGGGGAAAAACATCGTTGTTCAGGCCCAGGAAACAGATCACCCTGAAGGGCAGCCCCCTCACCGGGATCGGAGACGATACCGTGACCCTGCCGGTATTGATCTTTGATGACCGCGCCTCCGTGAACAGACGGGCTTTTAGCTCCTCCAGGAAGACGGCCCAGGAGATCTCTTCCTCCCATTCGAGATGGCCCACAAAGGACAGCGCGCTGTAGATCGAAGACAATTCCGCACGGTCGTCCTTCACAAAATCATCGCAAAAGACCATTTTCTCTATGACCTCCTCACACAAGAACAGTTTCCATGCGGCCAGCGTCCGGATCTCTTTTTGCGCCAGGATTACCGACTCCAGTTTTTCGACAAAGGCTTTCAGCCGGAGCAGGTCGTAGCTCCCGGACCCTTCGGCATCTTTAAACGGATACAGCGATAGGCCATCGCCTAGCGTATACTCTTCATCGGTAAGCATGGCATATCCCATCAGTATCTTTTGCAGGCCATACTTCCAGCTTACATACCGCGTATCGTCTTTAGTGCTGTTTTTACTGCCAAACCGTATGTTGGCCTTGTGCACCGCCGAACGGACATATCCGCAGTCCTGTATGCCGAAGCGCTTGCTGATGCGCTTCTGCTCCAACAGGCTGATCACTTTTTCGGAGGTCAGGTCCTCTTCCGTAAAAAGGAGGATTTGTTCCAGGGCCGAAACCATGGTACCGTCGCTGTTGTTGGCGGTACCCGATACCTGAAAGGGTATGTTAATGGGCGCATTCCGGAATACCGCTTTTATGAACGGCGCATACTTGTTGATGTCGGTAGCCATCACCAATACGTCCCCGGGCTTTAAGCCTTTATCTTTCCCGAACAAATCCAGCAGGTAATTATACAGGCATTCCGCTTCGCGTATTGGCGTGTAGCAGGAGTTCACCTGTACCGAATCGTCTCCTTTCCTGTCAAGGTCTGACGAGTCGCGGACAATCTGGTTTTGAATACGCGAAAGCAAGGTGTCGCCTTCGTTTTCACTTGCCGTAAAATCGGTCAAATCGAACATGCTTGCCAGTTCTCCGGCTTTAGTGCCAAAGCTTAGCAGAAGTTCGTTGTGGAAAACTTCATGGTCTGTGGGCAGGCACAGGTAAAAATCCACCTGGGTATATTCCCCCAATGCCTTGAAAAAATCGAGATGAAACTGTGTAAATACAGATATACCAAACAAGGAAATCTGTGGATATGTTTTTTTGATCAAATCCGAATGTATGCCCAGGCCTTCCAGTATTTTTAGTTTGACGGCAGCCCTTGATTCAATACCCAGCCGGTTCCAAAGCCAACGCTGCCAGCCTTCTGCCGGGTTTTCTGTCGAAAGGCTGCCGCTCTCCCATTTTTCTATCATTTCGGGGCGGTACAGCTGGTACTGGTCGAACAGGTCGGCGATCCTGGCGGCCAGTTGGATGCGCCGCAAATCGCTGTTTTCATAATACTCGGCAACCTCTTTGAATTCGCCTTGAAAATCGCTGCCGCCGAGGCAACCGTAGATTTTATATTTAACCGAATCCGTAGTGTTCCCAAGCCTTTCCCCGAATAACAGCTGGTAGATCCCTGCAAAGAATCCGTCCTGGTTTTGAAACGCGAAATTGGCAAAGACGCCGTTGCGCCGGGCCAGTTCGGTTTTCAGCCATTCGTCCATGCCTTTAGCCTGGGTGATGATGACTTCTTTCCCAAAAACGCCACGGCCGGGTTTGCGGGTCCTTTCGGCAAGTGCCTGGCACAGGCTTTCCAGGCGGCTGGAGGTATGAATAGTATGCATGGCCTTTTATTTTATAAGCGTTGCTAAGCGTTTTTCAAGCCCCGAGGCACGGGATACGGAATGTTCGACACATTTCCCCAGCACCAGGGCGGAGGATTGAAGCAAGACCTTTGTCCTGGCGCGGGTGACGGCGGTGTAAAGCAATTCTCGAGTAAGGAGCTTTCCGCCCTGCTTTTCAGGAAGGATGACCACCACGTTGTCGAATTCGGACCCCTGGCTCTTGTGGATGGTCATGGCAAAAACGGTATCGCAATGGTTCAGGTAGCCAGCCTGTATCTTTTTGGTACTCCCGTCTGCCGTTTCAAAATGGGCGTACAATACTTCGCCGGATTTTGTGTTCTCAGACCTGACAAGGCCCACGTCGCCGTTAAAAATCCCGAGCTGATAGTCGTTTTGCGTTACAATGATGGGCTGGTTATGATAGAACCCTTCCGGCCGGGGCTTAAACCCCTCCACTTTGGTGGAAAGATAATACTGGACCTGCTTATTGACCTTGTTCACGCTCTGGTCGTTATCCCTTACCACGCAAAGGAAACGGATGCGGTTGAGCGCCTGCAGCGCCATTTTGATGTCAGGCTCGAGGATATAATCTTTGTACAACAACGCATATTGCTCAAACAATTCTTTTGAATATGTGGAGTCCAGGGTTATCTGTGCATCGCCGGCATAACTGTCCGGATCATTGAAAGTACCCGATATCACTTCCTGGCTGAATTTCCCGATGCCCTTGCCTGGGTCAAAGCGCCGGCTCTCCGTCTTGACCTCCACTTTGCCGCGCAGCAGTTCCGTGTCTTTGGCGCGGCACAGGTCGCCGAAAACTGAACCTGCTTCCACCGAGGCCAGCTGATCCTTGTCGCCCAGAAGGTAAAGCATGGTATGGATGTCCACGGCATTGAGCAATTTCGCCATCATGGCCCCGTCGACCATCGAACACTCATCTACGATGACCACATCATAGGGAAGCCGGTTTTTTTCTTCGTGCCGGAAAAACACACTGCCAGGTATATATCCGAGCAAACGATGGATGGTCTGGGCCTTTATATCGTTCAGACGGGCACGGACGTCTCCAGCTATATTATTTTTAGGGTTTTCCGCAAACTGGGCGATCGATTCGTTCATCCGTGCGGCCGCTTTGCCAGTCGGCGCAGCCAGGGCTACACTTAGGCCGATGTCTCCGGTAAACAACTGCACCAGGTTAGTGGACACACTGTGCGTCTTGCCGGTCCCCGGGCCGCCGGTAATGATCCGGAAACGGTCGCCGAGCCGTTTTATGTTATCGACGATCCAGGTTTCGTATTGAAAGTACCGGTGCAGGTAAGCATAGCCATTGAGGACCAAAAAAGGCTTCAGGCCGCAACGGGAGTGGGTAACAAACGCCCCTTCTTCGCATTGCTTTACGAAAGCTTCCGGCCCTGCCCAAAAGACAGCATCCGCATCGGTATAATACTCTTTTGCTTTTTGTTCTTCCAGGCGCAGCGGCAGTTCGGCCTTGTAGCCCTCGATATCGAGGCAGATGTTCCCTTCACCCAGTTTTGCCGAGAGGGCATAAGCCAGGGTTTCGCTCCCCTTAAAATATCCGGCAAAAACCTTATGTACATCAATTGATTCTAACATATAAAATATTTTAAACGGGTGCTAAGATAGTATTTATGAGCCAAAGCCGATATTTTATTTCGGCTGGCTGTTTTCAGGAACATCCGTTGTTTTACGGGGGGTAGCGGCAGTGCGACCCTGAAACGTTAAAATGTCGGGATTTTATATATAACAGGCCATTTAATGCCGCTGCCGCACTTAAACAGCCCGCTGCGCACAAGATCTGCAAGGCGTTGCTGCCAAATCCACGGGTTGGCTGCCTATCGGCTAACGGCCTTGTTCTTAAAGCCGATGGCGCAGCCCGATGCCCGCCTGAAATTCGTTTCCTCGTCGACGTAACGGATCAGCCTGTGGCCGGAGGGATCATCGGGATGGGCATTCAGGATGCGGTCGACCAAGAACTTCTTCCTGATGTTTTGTATCTGCCCGCCGCTGAGAGTATATTTCCGGCTTATCTCTTTCAGCAAATCGACGGGCAGACCGGGCAGTTCGTTTTTAAGGATATTAAACCGGGCCGCTTCGTCCGGATTCTGAAAGTTCAGTTTATACAGCATCCTTCGGTCGAATGCACCGTCGATGTTGTCGAGGAGGTTGGTGGTGGCAATAAAAATGCCTTGGAAATCTTCCAGCTCCTGGAGCAGTATGTTCTGCATGGAATTCAACATCTGATCCACTGCGGTGTTCACTTGTTTCCTTTCGCCCAGGATTCCGTCGGCTTCGTTGAAAAAGAGAATAGGTGTATTTTCGAAATGCTTCAGCGCCGCCTTGTATTCCAGGAAGACCCTCTTCAGGTTTTTTTCGGATTCCCCTACCCACATGTTCTTGACGGCTGCGATTTCGACCTGCAATAACGGGCGCTGGTGTTTTTTCGCAATCTGCCTGACCAGTTCCGTTTTACCGGTCCCCGGGGCTCCATAGAACAGCATGGTCAAACCAGGTCTTAAACCGTTTTCGGTAAGGCTTTGACCGATGCCAGCAAAATTTACGGGAGATGTAAACTGCATGATCTCTTCGACAGCCACTTTATTGGTGGGGTTAAAAAAAAGCGTTTGCTCCTGTATCTCGACGGGGTGGATCAACTGGCAATACCTGGAGGCGAAATTGCGTACTTCCACCCTTCGGCATTCACGGTCGATCTGCCCTATCAGGTCATCGCCCAGGGAGATTGCCCCGAAATCAGCCAAATCGGGATTTACAAATTTGATATACCCATCCCGGAGCAGCGCATAGTCGCCCTCTTTGATCCGCCTAACGGTGTAATAGGACTCTGAGTTGTTCCCCAGCAACTGGTCCAGGGTCTCGTTTAAATCGAACTCTTCTTTGCCATAGAGGGTTTCGGCAGCGAACAGCAAAAGGATATATTTTTCGATTTCGCTGAGCCCGTTGTTACTTAACAGGTTCTCGATAAAAGGAAACTGACTGAAACGCGCGACAGAGGACAGCAACTCGTCCATGGCCATCTTTTTATTGAAAACTTCCTGCAATTCCCTGAACATCCTCCGGATTTCGAGCAAGGCATCGGTCAAAGTGTCGGGCAAGGGAATGATCAACAGGAACGGGTTGTTATAGATAACGGCATCCACCACCTCGCTCACGATCTCATATTCGTTTGAATTGGCCCGGTACCGGCCCCTGTTTGTTGTTTTGAGCCATCCGGCTTGTTTTAGCACCGTGATGGTCTCGTTCATTTGTATGAAATCGATAGGTTCGAGGCCCAGGTTGCGCATCACCTTATTGATCGAACTGGATTCGCCCATGACCTGATCGCAGATCACTACTGACAACAACGCGGCTGTTTTATTGTCAACATTAAAGAATGCGGAGACCACGGACAGGTCTGCGAATACTTCCATGTTCCTGTCCGCCTGCTTAAAAAGCTGGTCTTTTTTACTGTTAACGGCACATATGCTTCTCAGGATCGGGCTATCGTTGTTCATTTTCATGGGCTGTGAATTTGGGGTTAAGCCGCAAAATTAGTCAGTCGGTACGCAACGTATTTGCGGAGTGGCCGCTGGGAGCAAATAAAATTGAAACTTGAAACCAATGAAGGCCAGGGCCGTCGTAAACTGGCCAGAAATCCAGATACAGGGACTATCGTGTTGCAGGCAAAAAAAACACCTGAATTGAGCATTTTCGTGCCGGGAGGGAAAACAGGATGAGGTATACCAGGCACATGCAGGGGCACTGCAGAAGGCATGCACTGCCAGAATTGGGGAATCGCACAAAAGCATGGTTTACCGGCTATCAGATCGCAAATTTGGGATCTTTTGACCATAAAGAGCAGACTTAATGGTGATCGGGAGACCGGCTTTGTGGGCGGTGGATTTATGGCGCAATCGGGAAACTAGGTTTGGCCTTCTATCCGCTTAACCGTGAGGCGCAACAAATAATTGTCGATAACATCGTTGTAATGCTCATATTTATGGGCAATATCAATGAGGTTGGTAAGTAAACGGTCTATCAGAAAGGGAGGATTAAGGATACGTACCTTTTCGGCATAAGGCAGCACGAAATGGGCCAGAAATTCTTTGTCAAGATGTCCGTGCGCCTTAATTACAAGATTAAATTCATCTTCATCCTCTATAACGAATTCTTCCAGGCAATCAACTTTTCCCAGCGCGCCAGAAAACAACTGCTTCACCTCTTCCGATACTGATGTATCATAACTTAGCAAGGTATGGTGTAGCCTGAACCTGAAATTTAACATGCCTGCAGGAAATTCTGAATATTCCGGACAAACTAGGCCAGTGATTCCGGACGAAAGTAGGCCACTAAGCAATGAACGATGAGTGAGCAAAAGTAACTTTTTTCTTCTTATATTTTCTTTCTAAGGGATTCTCC
>CAIPFN010000143.1 GCA_903864265.1 uncultured Bacteroidales bacterium
AATCCCTTCAATCCCTTCAATCTCTCCTTGTCGCCCTGTCCCCTTGTCTCCTCGTCCCCTCGTCCCCTTGTCCCCGATCAATCCCATCAATCCCTTCAATCCCTTCAATCTCTCCTTGTCCCCCTGTCTCCTTGTCCCCTTGTCAACTCATCCCCTCGTCCCCCTCGTCCCCTTGTCCCTCACACCCTGTATTTAAAGTAAGTAGCACAGGTTCCTTCGCCCGAAACCATACAGGCGCCAACCGGATCCGTCGGGGTACATTTTTTCGCGAACAGTCCGCAATCCACCGGCGTTTTGAGCCCGCGCAGGATCTGTCCGCAGATACAGCCTTTGGGCTCGGTCGATTCAGGCACTTCGACGGTAAAATGTTTTTCCGCATCAAAGGCTGAATATTCTGCCCTTATCTGTAAACCGCTTTTCGAAATTATACCGAGTCCGCGCCAGCGATCATCCCTCAGTTCAAAGACCTCATCCATTACCTGTTGGGCCTTACGGTTTCCTCCGGCCTGAACCACCCTGTCGTACTGAACCTCCACTTGCGGGTTTCCGTTTTCCAGTTGCACCACCAGCATCAGCACAGCCTGCATCATATCCACCGGCTCAAAGCCCGAAACAACCACGCCCAGTCCATATTCCGAGGCGAGCTGCTTATAGATAGCCGTTCCTGTAATAGCAGTCACATGTCCCGGGGCAATAAAACCGTCAATCTTAACCCCTTCCACAACCAATGCTTTCATTACCGGGGGCATCACTTTATGGGCGCTGAGCACAAAGAAGTTGGGAATATCCAGCCTTTTTGCCTCCAGGATAGCGGCAGCCGTTAAAGGAGCGGTAGTTTCAAAGCCTATACCGAGGAAGACTATACTTTTTTCCGGATTGTTTTTTGCGATCCCCAGGGCTTCAAGCACAGAATACACTATGCGGACATCACTTCCATTGGCTCGTTCTTTTTCAAGAGAAGTAGTTGAACCCGGAACACGGATCAGGTCGCCATAGGTAGTGATGATCACGCCGGGAACCCTGCTGTAGGCCATGGCGATATCGATAAAATGCTGGCTCGAAACGCAAACCGGGCATCCCGGACCGGAAATCAGGCGAATGTTGGCAGGCAGGAGGGCAGGAAGCCCAAATCGCTGAATAGCCATGGTATGACCACCGCATACCTCCATCAGCACAATATCTTTGGTGGAAATTGACTTTATTTTTTCGGAAACAGCAAGGATCAGGTCCTTTTTGCGGTATTCGTCTATGTATTTCATCCCGGTATGAAGGTTTTGGGCATTTAGGTTCAGAGGTAGTTTCAGGAGCAGGGGACAGGCAAAGGTTTATTAAAAAACCATCCAGCATTTTCTTCAAAATAGCATACTATCTTATTTGCTTGTCATGCTTCCGGCACTATCCCCATTTTCTATCTACTTCCCTACACTATAGTGATCGTAATTCGCTACTCCCGTCGCCCTTTCTCCATGTCCACCAAGAGCTGCATGGTTTCGGCGGCATATTCGGGATCTACTTTTTCGATGGCGAAGCCGGCATGCAGCATAATATAGTCGCCAGCCTCCACATCCGGCAGCAATAAAAGGCTGGCGGTATATTCAACTTCCTCTATACTCACAAGGGCGCTGAATCCTTCAACGCTGATCACTTTTGCAGGTATGGCTAAACACATGACATTTCCCTCCGTTTGGATGCAACCGCCAACTGACCCAGAGCAATACCTCCATCGTTGGTTGGTATGGCTGCATGTGAATAAACTTCAAAATTATTTTTCTGTAATAAGCTCATAGTTCCTTCGAGCAGGTATTTGTTCTGAAATACTCCTCCCGAAAGAACGACTTTATTTATGCCTTCTTTTATCCGTATAGATTTAACAGATTCAAAGATAGCCAAAATTACTGTATTGTGAAATTTTGTTGCTATTATGTCTTTCCCGGTTCCCAGGGCGAGGTCATCGACTATGCCCTGTATGGTTTCGGCAAACTCTATGGTTTCACCCAGGCGAAAGGGATAATTCGCGTGACAATGGTCCTGCACCAGCGATTCGAGACGCATGGGCCCTTCGGCCTGGAAAGAAGAGACCTGCACCAGGTCCAGCAAGGAGGCCACACAGTCGAACAACCTGCCTGCACCTGAAGTTAGGGGACAATTGATGTTTTTGTCGATCATCTGAATGACCAGGCCTATTTTCTCAGGATCAACCCGATTAAAAAGGGGCAGATTAAGTTGAAATAAATCCTTCCCATATACCTTGTACAGCCAGGAAACGGCAATCCGCCAGGGTTCTTCAACAGCTGTATCGCCCCCGGGCAAAGGAATATATTCGAAATGGGTTATCCTGGTAAAATCATTCAGATCGCATAGCATAATCTCACCGCCCCAGATATGGCCGTCGGTGCCATAGCCTGTTCCATCGAGAGCAACTCCGATCACCCTTTCGTCGAGATGGTGTTCAGCCATGCACGATGCTATATGGGCATGATGATGCTGAACCTTTACCACCGGCAAATCGCCGAAGCTTAAGCCCATGCGGGTTGAAACATATTCCGGGTGCAGATCCACCGCCAGCAGGGAAGGCCTGATGCGAAAGAGCTGAATAAACTGCGAAATGGTTTTTTCGTAAAAAAGCGTGGTTTCCAGCCCTTGCAGGTCACCCATATGTTGGCTCAGAAAAGCTTTCTGACCTTTTCCCACGCAGAAACAGTTGGTAAGTTCGGCTCCGAAAGCCACTATGCCTTCCAGGTTCATGCCGGTTCGAACCGGAGCGGGAACGTAGCCCCGCGAACGGCGGAAAACACGCTCCTTCCCTGCAGAGATACGCACAACCGAATCGTCGGTACGATTATAGATATCGCGATTATGAAGCACCACGGCATCCACCCTGGCAGCAAACTGGTCCAATGCATCCCGGTTATCCGTTAGAATGGGTTCGCTGCTGAAATTCCCGCTGGTAAGCACCATGGCAGGGTTGCGCAACTGCCTGAAAAGCTGGTAATGTATCGGCATATAAGGCAGCATCACCCCCAGCAGGTTTAATCCTGAGTTGAGTCCTCCGGCCAGCGGGGGCTGAGGGGAATTCCCTTTCTTTGCGAGCAGTACGATGGGTCGGCGCCACGAAAGCAGGGCTTGTTCTTCCAACGCATTAACATGTGCATAGACCTTCAGCGATTCCAGGTCGCGGAACATCACGGCAAAAGGCTTTCCTTCCCGGAATTTCAGCTCCCGCAGCTTTGTTACCGCGGTTTCGTTAAAGGCATCACAGGCCAGGTGCATGCCACCCAGCCCTTTTATCAAAACTACCCCGCCCCTATCAATAAGCTGGGCCACATGGCCGACAATTTCCACGATATTTTCTCTGATCCTTTCAGCACCGGCATACAACTCATACCGCGGACCGCATATGCTGCAGGCTGTGGGCTGGGCGTGAAACCGCCGGTCGCTCACGTTTTCATATTCCTGCCGGCAGGATGGGCACATAGCAAAGGATTTCATGGTAGTTTTGGCCCTGTCGTAAGGGAGATCCTGTATAATGGTAAATCGCGGACCGCAGTTGGTGCAGTTCACAAAGGCGTAATCCAGCCGGCTTCCGGGCTGCTCCATGTCGTGCAGGCAATCCTGGCAAACGGCAATATCGGGACTTATCTCGGTTATGGCGTCCGAAACGTCATGACTTCCCTGTATGGTGAACGAAGTAAAAGGAATCATTTCCATTTCGGTAGTCGAAATGCGGTCGATCATAGCCGCAGGCGGAGCCTGCTCTTTGAGTGAAACCAGGAATTTAGCAATATCCCCCGCTTTCCCGGTGAGCTGAATCCTGACGTTTTCGTTGGTATTCTGCACCCAGCCGGTGAGCCGGAACAACGTTGCCATCCTGAAAACGAAGGGACGGAAACCCACTCCCTGCACCAATCCCGTAACAATAACCTGTAATGATATATCGCCCAATGTATGCCTGGTATTTATTATTGTAAAAGTATGTATATTCTTAGATATTTAAGCGCCATAGTGAAAGGAATACAGTAAAAAGGAAATGATGTATCCACCCTGGTTAGTTTAAGGTGTTGAATCGGAAAAGAGTTTAACACAAAGCCCGCTAATGGGAGTGAGGTGTCAGGAAGCAAAGACCTCTCGTCTACAACCCTCTCCTTGAGGAGAGGAATATCTAAAAAAACAATCCAATTACCGGGTATAAATGCCCGTCAGCAAATACATCTCGTCTACTACCCTCTCCTTGAGGAGAGGGTAGGGTGAGGTGTTTTGAGAAAGCACAATCAAGTTAATACATACCCCTGCTCGTCACCAAAACCCTCCCGTCCACTACCCTCTCCTTGAGGAGAGGGTAGGGTGAGGTGTCAGAATAATCTGTTGGCGCTCTTCTTACTCTCTAAAATACCAGGCATTTTCTCTCTATCTCTGTAAATTCTCATAATACCCAAGCACCACCATGCGAAAGAAGATCAAGCCGGCCATACATGCCAGCGAACTGATCCAGAAGATAGCCGAAAGTGAGATATACTGGGCAATTATGCCGGCCATGATCATACCCAGGCCCATCCCCAGGTCAACGGCGGTATACAGGGTTGAATTGGCGGCTCCCCTGTGCGTTGTATCCGCCAGGTTATTCACCATCGACGAAAAGGTAGGGAAAATCACACCGTTGCCAAACCCGATCACAATAGCCGAAACATAGAAAAGCAGTTCATTTTTCGCCAGGGCCAGCAAAGGAAACCCGATAATAAGCAACCCCAGGCATAAGGTAATGATTCGCCGCGGGCCATGACGGTCGAACTCCTTACCGGAGGTAAGCCTGGCCGCCGCAATACCTATGGAGAAAATCAGGAAGTACAGAGATGAATTGCGAATCCCTATTTCACGGCCATAGAGCGCTATAAACGATAACAAGCCGCCATAGGTAATCATCGTAATAAATACGTTGATGGAGGGACGTATGGAATTTTTATCGAACATACTATCCCATTTCAGCTGAATTCGTTTCCCTACAACAAAGCGTTTTCGCAGGTGTACGGCATACGCACAGCCCAGGCTCGCAAAGCTGATAAAACAACCGGAAACGAACATAGGGATATATCCCCACTGGTGACAGATAAACAGTCCGATCACGGGTCCTACAGCCATACCTACAGTGGTCGACAAGGCAAAATACCCTATGCCCTGCCCCCTTTTCGGAACCGGTATAATATCAACGGCAATGGTTGAACCCGAAACCGTGGTGAACCCCCAGGTGAGACCCTGGGCAAAACGCAGCAGAATGATGGACAGAATGCTTACCGCTACCAGGTATCCCGAAAACAGCAACGAATAAATCAGCAATGCCGACAGGAAGATGGTTCGCCGGCCAAACCTGTCGAGTGCAAAACCCGAGAATGGGCGTACCAGCACCGAAGCAATGGTATAGGTTCCGACAACTATGCCTACCTGTACTCTCGAAGCATGCAGATCACTGACCAGATAGATGGGTAAAGCCGAAAGTATGGCATAATACGTAATGTACATGAGGAAATTGGAAGCTATAAGAAAAATAAAATTCCTGTTCCAAATCCTCTCATCCATATGCATAAAGTCTGAATTAGTATACCTGCCGGCAAAGTTACCGATTATAAAAGGACTGCAAGTATTTTACCGTTCATTATGCAGAGTGGTATATTGAGAAAGGTTAAAGGTTAAAGGTTAAAGGTTAAAGGAGAAAGGTTAAAGGAGAAAGGTTAAAGGTTAAAGGAGGAAGGGGGAAGGGGGAAGGGGGAAAGAGAAAAATAAAGGTTGAAGTTGAAGTTGAAGACACCAAATTTAAATTAGCAGGTCTTCCCCCTGCAAGCAGGGGGAGTCAGAGAGGGTACATAGATCATGCAGCCAAAACGTTTTATCGCCCTAAATTTCTTCGGCCCTTCAGCACTCTATGTAAAAGTATCCATATTTCTGTATATATTTGCTATTAAAACCATCACTATGCTGACCTTTCTTACCGGATTCGTTGCCAGTGTGGCTCACGTTGTAACCGGCCCGGATCATCTCGCTGCGGTTACGCCACTGGCTATTGATAGCCGGAAAAAATCATGGATTGTTGGTTTTTCATGGGGATTGGGGCATACCATAGGGATGATGCTTATAGGCCTGCTTTTTATACTTTTTAAAGAATTCCTGCCGGTGGAGGCTATCTCGAAGCACAGCGATACCCTGATCGGCCTTTTACTTATCAGCATAGGATGCTGGGCCATCACCCGAATTTACCTTCAGCATAAACACGGAAACAGGCCCCATGCGCATTTCCATACCAGCCCGTATTTATATACCCACATTCATAAACATTCCCACAACATCCGCCCGGCCTTTGATCAGATCGGAAATACCACTTCCCGAACGCCCGACCACCTGCATATTTACAGGCACGAAAACGTGCATGTGCATGAAAACAGTCCGGCATTTGATCACGGGCACCAACACCTGCATACCCGGAAAGTCAAACAAAATGTCTTTACAGCCTTCTTTATCGGAATCATCCATGGTTTCGCAGGATTCAGTCATCTGTTCGCCCTTTTACCTTCACTGGCTCTTCCTACTTTCTGGGCTTCGGCCATATACATTGCAGCTTTTGCTTCGGGTACCATACTTACCATGATTCTGTTTGCTTTTATACTGGGACTTGTGGCCTTTCGTTCGGTGGTGAAAGACAGGCAAAAATTCCTGAAACGCTTTACCCTCACCGGGGCCTGCCTGGCCATAGCCATCGGAATTCTCTGGCTATTTCATCCCATATGACGCTTCCCCGGCGATGCCGGGCACGCTCCATGTCAGGTATTCCGGCAGGATAATTCCCGCACAACCTGGATTTTCGCTGCCAAACCGGGCGTTCAGCCCCTGAATCCACCTCAGCCTTCCCTTAATTCCCCTCCGTCAGGCTGTTGCATCTATATTATGCTTAAATTTACGCCCCTTTTAAAACTCCATGCGCAAACCAACTTCCTTCCTCTTACTTGTACTGCTTTTCAGCACAAGCTGGCTTGGTGCCCAGATTCCTGGCGGGTACTATAATACCGCCAACGGGCTGACAGGTGCACCGCTTAAGACTGCCTTGTACAACATCATCAAAGGACATACTTCAGTAAGCTATGATTACCTGTGGACGGCTTTCCAAACCACCGACAAGAAAGCCGATGGAAAAGTGTGGGATATGTACTCCAATTGTTCGTTTACTTTTGGAACCAACCAGTGCGGCAATTACAGCGTGGAATGCGATTGCTACAACCGCGAGCATTCGTGGCCTAAAAGCTGGTTTGGCGGTGAAGTAGCCCCTATGTATACCGACCTTTTTCACCTGGTGCCGACTGACGGCAAGGTAAACGGGATGAGGGGAAACTACCCTTTTGGTGAAGTAACCAATCCAACCTATACTTCGGGTAATGGAAGCAAGGTTGGAAGCTGCAGTTACCCGGGATATACCGGCAATGTATTTGAACCCGTTGATGAATACAAAGGGGATTTCGCCCGGAATTATTTTTACATGGCTACCCGGTATGAAAATATAATTTCCACCTGGCATTCCAATGATGTAAATGCCGAAGCGGTGCTGCAACCCAACTCCTACCCGGTATTTGAAACCTGGTTTCTGAATCTGCTGATGGACTGGAGCAACGCCGACCCCGTAAGTCAGAAGGAAATCGACAGGAACAATGTGGTATATACTTCTTTTCAGCATAACCGCAATCCTTATATCGACCATCCCGAATACATAGCCTCCGTGTGGGGCAGCACAACTGTGCTTCCCGAACCTACCAACCACGTATCGCTGTTTGCCGTAAGCTCAGCCACTACCACCACCATGAACCTGACATGGAACGATAACGACGGGGCACAGGCTGCCGGGAAATTCCTGCTGCTGGCCAATACCACCGGAACGTTTACCGCCCCTGTGGATGGGGTTCCGGTTGCGGATGACCTGGTTATGAGCGACAACAGCGGAGCTGTAAATGTAAATCACGGGGTTCAGACTTATTCCTGGACCGGGCTTACACCCGGAACCCAGTATTATTATAAAATTTGGCCTTATACCAATACCGGCGCCACTACCAACTACAAAACCGATGGCACGGTGCCAACAGCTAATGGAACCACCCTCGTAACGGTAACGCTTACAGCCAACCCTGCATCACTCAGCGGGTTTACCTACCTGGCAGGTTCAGGGCCATCGGCCTCGCAGAGCTATTCGCTCAGCGGCTCGGGATTAACGCCTGCCGCCGGAAACATAACGGTGACCGGCTCAGCCGACTACCAGGTTTCGGCTAACAACACTGCTTTTTCCAATTCCTACACCATCGCTTATACCGGAGGGGTTTTAACGGCTACACCGGTGTACCTCAGGCTGAAGGCCGGACTTGCCGCCGGCAGCTACAACAACGAAACCGTTACCAACACCGGCGGAGGGGCCACTACGGCCAACGTAACCTGCAACGGCAGCGTCACCCAGGCTGCCATAATTTTAACGGCCTACCCAACCGCCCTTTCAGGCTTTAACTATATAACCGGG
>CAIPFN010000144.1 GCA_903864265.1 uncultured Bacteroidales bacterium
AATTTTGATAATCAAATTAATAATTCTCAAATTCTGGAAAAATGAAAAAACCAACTTCAATCGGTATCCTCCGCTGGACAGCCCGCATTATCGGGACATTAATGGTTGCCTTTACTCTGTTATTTTTAATAGGGTCTTTGTTAGAAGGGTACAACAAGCCAGGTCCCGGTACTGATACTTTTACAAAAATAATATTTGTATTTTGGGGTATAGGTCTTATCGGACTAATATCAGCCATATGGAAACCAGGTATAGGTGGAATAGTTTCATTGCTTAGTTTTATTGTTTTTAATATCCTAGCTGCAGTTAATCCTAATCCTGATTCCAGGTACAGTATTGTGCTTCTGATGTTCCTGCTGCCTTCCATTTTATTTATATTGCAGTGGTGGATAGATAAGTCATCAAATAAAGATGCTTTATAAATCAAGTCCATTGATTGCGTTTTTGGCAGGAGTGAAGGCGATCATATATTAACCCAGGTTTTCGGTAATTACCGTATTATACTCTTCCATTGTAATCTGAGCGAGGGCCACAGGTAGAGAAGTATTGCAATTCATAACCAGGCCATTGGATTGGCCGGGAGAAAGATATGAACAAAGATGAAGAAGTAAAATCAGCAATAGCCGGATCAGCTTTTTCTTTTACTGACCTTTTTAAACCGTAACATAAATACGGGCATGCCGTTTCAAGGGTTTTTTTAAAACAAGCCATGCAGGTTTGCCTGCACTCTTTCGATAATGGTTCCCAGGTCTTCGGCATTATCCTGGAAGTTGATATGGTCCACGTCAAAGATCAGCAGTTTGCCTTCGGTATATCCGTTAATCCAGTCTTCGTAACGTTCGTTCAGGCTTTTCAGGTAATCGAGGCGGATGGAAGCTTCGTAATCACGGCCCCTTTTCTGTATATTTCTTACCAGGGTCGGTACATCGGCCCTCAGGTATATCAGCAGGTCGGGAGGCTGAATAAAGGACGACATGAGTTCAAACAGCGACTGATAGTTTTCGAAATCGCGGGATGTCATCAGGTTCATGGCATGAAGGTTAGGTGCAAAAATATGGGCATCTTCATAAATGGTCCGGTCCTGAATGACATTTTTACCACTCTTGCGTATGTCGACGATCTGCCGGAAACGGCTGTTGAGGAAATAAATCTGCAGGTTGAACGACCAGCGCTGCATATCTTCATAAAAGCTGGGCAGATACGGGTTGGTATCCACGTCTTCGTAATGCGGTTGCCAGTTGAAATTCTTGGCCAACAGCCCCGAAAGTGTTGTTTTGCCGGATCCTATATTCCCTGCTATTGCTATATGCATGCCCATAAGTTCAAATGTTATCAGTCAGCTAATTTATTAAGAATCTTCTTTGCCGGACTAAACTTTCGTGTTTTGTTGATAACTCGTTCAGCCGGCGACCGCCTTGATTTTCTTTTTATTTGCCAGACAGGCCCAAAGTAACAGGTGGTTCAAAGAGTTATTTCTACCCCCTGTGTCATTGTGCTCTCCTTTTCCCCTGCTGTTTCTTTAATTGGAGATGTACATTCTCCAATACCATTTTTGCCACAGATTGCCACAGATTTTTAACCCGATTTGAGGGTTTTTAGGTTAAAATTGGTGGAATTGATATGCCCCCAATCTGCTAAATCGGCAAAATTTGTGGCATGTATTTGCTCCTCAATACATTGTAAGGGGATGGGTGCCTGTAATATAGCAGTCCCAACCCCGTCCTAATTCTTTACCGGGCTTAGCGCCAGTATCTCTTCCACATATTTGCGTTCGTTAGCCAGTCGGGGGACTTTATGCTGTCCGCCCAGTTTGCCGTGTTCGCGGAACCATTCGTAGAAGGTGCCTTTTCCCACCGGCCTTATAACCGGGAGCTGGAGCATCATGTTGTGATACCGCTTGGCTTCGTAATCCGAATTGAGCGATTTAAGCGCGTTGTCGAGCACTTCGCCGAAATATTCGAGGTTAGCAGGGAGGGTTTCAAATTCAATAACCCATTCGTGCGCGGCTTTTTCCCTGTCTTTTAAAAAGATGGGGGCAGCTGTATATTCGGTGATCAGGGCCCCCGTTTTTTCGCAGGCGGTGGCCAGGGCTTTTTCGGCATTGTCGATAATCAGCTCTTCCCCGAACGCATTTATAAAGCAGCGGGTGCGCCCGGTGATCTTTATGCGGTATGGGTCAGTGCTGGTGAACATAACCGTGTCGCCTATAATGTAGCGCCACAAGCCGGCATTGGTGCTGATGACCATGGCGTAATTTACACCGGGTACCACCTGCCAGAGCGGTAAGGTCAGCGCACGTGGCTTATCGATATCGGCCATGGGAAGAAATTCATAAAAAATACCATAATCAAGCATCAGCAGCATATCGTCGCTGTCGAGCCTGTCCTGTATGCCGAAGAACCCTTCGCTGGCATTATAGGTTTCGAGGTATTGCATTTCGGGGGGGCATATCTTTTTAAACTGTTCGCGATAAGGCGTAAAACTCACTCCTCCATGTACGAAAAGTTCGAGATTGGGCCATACTTCTTTAATATTTGTTGCGCCGGTAATTTCCAGGATTTTGTTGAGCAGCATCAGCGTCCAGGAGGGAACACCGGTAATGTTGGTTACATCCTCATCCTTGGTGATCATGGCAATTTTATAGAGCTTGTCCTCCCACTCTTCCATCAAGGCTACGCTCATATCCGGTGTGCGTATCAACTGTATCCAGAAAGGGAGGTTCTCCATGATGATAGCCGAAACATCTCCATGGTATGTATCGGCCATCTCGTTGTCCGTTTTGAAGCTACCGCCCATGCCCAGTACTTTGCCGCTGAAAATCAGGGACGAAGGGTTGTTGTTGCAATAGATGGAAAGCAGGTCTTTGCCGCCTTTCATGTGGCATTCCTCCAGCGCTTCGGCCGTTACGGGGATAAACTTGCTTTTATCGCTGGTGGTGCCCGAACTTTTAGCAAACCATTTTACCTCGGTAGGCCACAGTATATTGTTTTCGCCGCTGCGCAGCCTGTCGATATAGGGTTTCATATCGTTATAATCGCTGATAGGCACACGCCGGCGGTATTCTTCGAAGGATTCAATGGTACGGTAGTCGTATTTTAATCCCCATTCCGTATCGCGGGCCGTATACAGCAGGTTTTCAAACCACTCTTCCTGCACTTCGTGCGGGTATTTCATGAATAACTCTATCTGGTGGATACGTTTTCGTATAAACCACGATATCACTGAATTAAATAAGGTCATCAGGTTATAGTTTCAACAGGTTCGATTTTTCAAAATTACACAAAAAAAGGAAGTGTTTCAGGGGCGGGCTTTCAATTTATCTACAAATGCGGTTTGACCACGGTTTAAGCGGTTTACAGTTCCATTGGAACAGCTATGTATCCTGATTCGTGTATCGTTTAGGTAAATTCACGGATAAATATATTAAATCATCCATGCTGAACCCTCAAATAAACTACCTTTATTCCTTAAATAATTGAGTATGCAAAAACGCAACGCCCTTATTGCCGGCGCTACCGGACTGGTTGGGAAATGCCTTCTTCAGCAATTGCTGGCCGACGATCAATACGATAGGATTTTTATGGTTAGCCGAAAGCCGTCATCGGTTTCGAATCCGAAACTCATTCAGCAACAGATTGATTTTGACAGTATTGAAAAGATGAACCCGGATTTCCCGATTGATGACGTGTTTTGCGCCCTTGGCACCACCATTAAAGCCGCTGGTTCGCAGGATGCTTTTTACAAAGTGGATTACAATTATGTGGTGAACCTGGCTGCCTGGGGCGCTGCTAACGGGGTAAAGCGATTCCTGGTAGTGAGTGCCATGGGTGCCAATGCCAAATCAGGCATTTTTTATAACCGGGTAAAAGGGGAAATGGAATTGGCTGTTACGAAGTTAAATATATTGCATATCCGGATTTTCAGGCCGTCATTGCTTATGGGAAAAAGGAAAGAAAGACGGGGCGGTGAAAGATTAGCACAGGGCTTCATGCTCGCACTGGGGTTTCTGTTTGCAGGACCTTTGTTAAAATACAAGGGAATTGAAGCCCATAAGGTTGCCCGGGCCATGGTAAAAGCCGCCAGGGAAGATAGGACGGGATTCAGGATATATGAATCGGAGGAGATGCAGTGGAGGTAAGGAATGTTGGATGTCGGATGTAGGATGTTGGATGTCGGATATCGGATGTAGAATTTGTTAAATGATTAGGTACGGCGCATTTAACTAACAGGGTACTTCTGAACTCAAAGGTTCTGACGGATGCGCTTGCTGAGAGTGCAAAGCCGTTGATTACAGCACCTGATTATATTTATTAAATTTCGTTGCTATAAGAAAATCAAGTAGCTATGCTTTTTAATGCAGTATTGGCTATGCGGAGAGACTATACCCTGACTGAAAAGGTTTTGTTATCGGCACCACTCTTAGCGATACCAACCCTTTAAATAAAAAAGCAAAGCCTGGCAAAACTGTTTGCTTACCAGGTTCTACTGATGGACTTTAATATTGTTTTTTCTTTGAGGCTCTGTTTCCTCCGAAAAATCCCCCTCCTCCGCTGCCGATCAGGAAGCCGAAGGCATACCAGGCGCCATTGTTATTGGAGGCGTAAACTGTTACGTCGTTTCGGAACAACATGGCTATCAGGTCGAAAGGAGCGATAAAGCCGTGTAACAATCCACCGGGGAAACCAAAGGTATGACCGCTGAGGCAGGAAGCTACAATTTCTTTGTTGGCACATCCGGTTAAAAAGGACAAGCATACAACGGCCGTAATTATAAATACGGTTGTACTGATTTTCTTTGACATAATGGGTAGTGTTTAAGGGTGATATTGCTTATTGATTCAATGAAACTTTGTGTTGCGAAGGAGTTCAGCAAAGCAATTCATGTTGGATAAGGGTGTATTCCCTGCAATAAAGACCATATCCTTATTCACGGAGAGAAGTTTTATTTTTAAATAAACGAGTTCCCCCAATCCCCGGAGGAGCTTATTGCGGACGGGCATTTAGTTTAACTCAGGTTTCTAGATTTACTCAGGCTGAGGTTAAGTCCGGGTTAGTAGTTGCAGAATTATAAAACAAATACTTCAATCTTAACCTCAGCCAATACTAGCCGGCATGTTATAGCTCCTCTGTCTTACGCAGATTGTCATCCGGCAAACGGTCGACCATATAGTTATACGGATCTATGCCTGCCTGGTAGGGTTTTTCTTTGGTGCGGAAGGTAAAGGTGTTCTCCTTCTGAGTAATGCGGATCCTTTTGAAAATTAAGGCTTTGCCCAGGTTTTTCTTGTTTGTCGGTTCTGCAAATACACCTACATCTATATAGTCGGCAACGGGCAACTGCGTTTCCTTGCCCAGCGAATCGGCCCTGAATTTCTCGGAGCTGGTGGTGAACGTAATTTCATAATCATTTCCGACCTTGCGGTAATCCGCTTTGAGGGTGCGGTTCGAGAACAGGGTAATGTTTTCAAAAAGGTCGCCGATCAGGTACTGCAGGCTGTCGGGCGTTACCTTGCGGAATGCGCGCACCGCCGAGAGCGAAGTAGGATAAGGCGGCTGCCTGTAGGCAAAGGAATCGATGAGGGTTCGCAAAGCCTCGTTTACCTTCTTTTCCCCTATCATTTCCTTCAGGTAATACATTACTACACTGCCTTTCTGGTAATGAATATAACCCTGGTTCTCGGTCTTCATCAGCGGGCGTTCAGCCTCCGGTTCAGTGCTGCGGCCGCGCAGGTATCCATCCATTTCGTATTGAAGAAATTTTTTCATCTTATCCTTGCCATACTCTTTCTCCATCACCATCAGGGCCGAATACTGCGCAAAGCTTTCGCTCATCATCTCGCTGCCCTGCATGCCGGCGCCACAAACCTGGTGAGCCCAGTATTGATGAGCCATTTCGTGGGCCACAACGTAAAACACCTGGTCGATATCGTCTTTGGTCACTCCCCGCAGGTCAACGATAAATCCAATCCCCTCGCTATAAGGCATGGTGCCGGGGAACGACTGGGCAAAGCTGGCATAACGCGGGAATTCAATAATCCTGCATTGCTTATGGTAATAAGGGCCGTAATTGGCCGTATAATATTCCAGTGATTTTTCCAGGCTTTTAAGCATATCCGGGACATTGTACGCATGTTCCTTTATGTAATATACTTCCAGGTCGGTATCGTGCCATTTTTTACGTGCTACTTCATAGCCTGCCGAAATAAAGGAGAAGAAGTTAAGCGATTTCTGGTCGAGGTGGTAGCTGAAGTATTTGCGCCCGTCGGCTTCCCATGTCTTCACCAGGCTGCCTGGTGCCACGGCTATCTGGTCGGATGAGGTACTGATTACCGTATTCACTTCTACCCAGTCGGCATCGGTGCCTAAATAGGTATTCGCCCTTGCAGCCAGGTTGTTTTCGTCGAGCAGCGGCATGCGTTTACGAACGGGTAGCTTCAGTTTCAGGCGCTTGTTCTTGTCGGTGATTTCATAGCCGCTGTAATAGCCAAACGACGGCATAATATCGGTATTGTTGAAAAAAGTGCCATTCTGCGTAAGCTGGGTGAAGCTGACTTCGTTTTCGAAACCCTTGCTAAGCTTCCACAATTCTACCCTGATTAAAACGGAGTCGCTGGGTTGAAGGGGCTTGCTGAGGCTGTAAATCCGGTATTTTAATCGCTTGTCGTTAAGTTTCAGCCTGCTGCCTGCGATGACAATTTTCACGCTGTCACTCAGTTGCGGCATGGTGAAATGCAGGTCGGTAATAGGCTTTCCTGAAATATTCCTGGCCCAGGCATCTACAACGGCAGTCATGCTTCGTTCGTGCGGCATGAGGTTGATGGTATAATTAAACCTGAAAAAGCGTGGCTGGACCATGTTCTCATATTTCTTGTAGGCCTTTTCGTAGTCCACCTGCCTGCGTTCGCTTTCCTTGGGCGAATCGTAAGAGTTCAGCACTTTGGTGTTGTAATATACAAAGCTTCCGCAAACCACAAATACGACAAGCAGGGCCGAAGCGGCCAGCTTATTGCGCCACAGCAGGGTACCTGAGGTTTTCAGGCGGTGTTTAAATCCATATTCTTTGCCCCTGAGGTAAAATGTGAAAGTGAGCAAGGCAATCAGCGCGCTTGCCAGGATCCAGTAAACATTGAACCAGGCCGTTGAGCTCGCAAAAGGGCCGAAACCATTCATATCGGAGTAGGTCACCGAGGGCGTACCCCCGAATTTCAACATATTGCTGTTGATTTCGAATACATTCCATACAAACTGGTTTGCAATCACAAAAGCGATAAAGGCGAAATAGGCAATATAGCGGTTGTTGATGATATAATGGAAAAACAGAGCGATCACGATCATATATGCGAACGAAAGCATATCCATCAGCAGCAGCGATTTGGCGTACACACCAAGCTGGTAGCGGTGGTACCCAAACAGGGTTTGGGCGATCATACCGCCAAAAATAGCCAGTACCAGCACCAGGGCAACGGCTGCCAGCATGGCAATGAGCTTGGAGGTGAACATCAGGCCTGCTTTCATGGGAGTGGAATCCTGGATTTCATCCATTTTGGCATCCCGTTCTTTCCATATCAACACCCCGGTGTAAAAGGTGATAATGCCGATAATGAAGAGGTAATACGAGCCCCTGATGCTGTCGATCACATCGTAGGTTACCGGGTACTGATTTACTCCATAACGGCCGGTAAAGCTGCTGAGGCTGGCTGCAAGGTTCATAAGCCCCAGTATCACAATAATAATGAAGGTGGGATTTTTTATAATGGCTTTCGTTTCGAAACGGATCAGATACCAGAGCGTCGAAAACGAAAAGGTACCGCTTTCGCTGGCTTCAAAAACGGAAGCGTTAAGGATATAAGGGGTATCGCTTTTGCGCTTATCCTTTGCTTTTTTTGCCTTTTCGTTCCGGGCATTGAACGAGAACCTGAAATATCCCCCGGCAAGCACCGCCAGGCTGAGTGAAACCCAGATGATCCTGTTGAGTAAAAAGGCACCGGTGAGGGCCACGGCATGAAGGTTTTTCTCATCCACGGTCATGTATTTGGCTATGATGCTCTCGGGCCGGAAGCCAAATGGGTCGAGGATATTGGCAAGCCATTCTTTTTGTATATCGGCGGTAAAGCCCGACGACACCACATAAAAAACCAGGATCAGCATGGCGCCGGTGAACGAGATAATATTGTTGCGGTAAATTACCGCCAGTACGTACAGTATGGCGCCGGCTATAATAGTGTTGGGTATGCCAAAAGCCAGCAGGCCCTGCAGGTGTCCCGACCATATGATGTGTCCGTAGCGTTCGGGCTGTACCCAGGGCATAAAAGGCCCGATTATGCTTCCCAGCGAAACGCCAAGCAAAGGAATTACGGCAATGCTGGCAGCCCCGATAAATTTACCGAAGTAATAATCCCGCTTTTTGATGGGCGACGAGAATACAAACTGGTACATATCGTAATGAAAATCGCGGATGGCGCTGGCATTCATAAAGGCGGTGGTCATCAGCAGGCATACCAGCGACATCACGCCGTAATAAGTTTGAATGACATAAGGTGAGTTTTTGTGTACACTCCCGACGGCTCCGCCTATATTCACATTATCGGACGATACCGCACCGAATACCATCAGGGTATTGATCAGCAGGAATATCCATACCATGGGCGAGCTTAACCAGAATTTCCATTCGTGTTTTATAAATATCCACATACGTTTACAGGAATAGAGGTTAGATTAATTCGTTTAATTTGGCAAAGAATACATCTTCAAGGGTTTCTTCGGCCTGGATAAAACCGTGGTTCAGGCTGCTTTCCGAAAACACATGGATCAGGGGCTTGCCGCTCACCAGTTTATTGGAAACGATATTGTATCCCTTCTGATATTCGGCCAGTTCGGCTTTTTCCACTCTTTTCTCCCACACCTTGCCTTTTATCTGCAGCAGGGCATCGTCGGGCTTGCCGCTGAAAAGCACTTTGCCGTCGTTCATAATGGCCATCTGGGTGCATAATTCGCGTACGTCCTGCACTATATGAGTCGAAAGGATAACGATTACATTTTCGCCTATTTCGCTCAGTATGTTATAGAAACGGTTGCGTTCGCCCGGATCGAGGCCGGCGGTGGGTTCGTCGACAATTACCAGCTTGGGGCTGCCGATCAGCGACTGGGCAATGCCAAATCGCTGGCGCATACCGCCGCTAAAACTGCTTACCGCCTTTTTACGGTGCTCGTACAGGTTGGTTTTATTCAGCAGTCGGTTCACGATTTCCCTGCGTTCGCCGCTATGGTTAAATCCTTTTAGCAGAGCCAGGTGGTCGAGCAGGTCCATGGCCGAAGTGCGGGGGTATACACCGAACTCCTGGGGAAGATAGCCAAGTACTTTCCGAACCGATTCTTTATCATTCAGCACATCGATATCGCCCAGCGTTACGCTGCCGCTGTCGGCATCCTGCAGGGTGGCCAGGGTGCGCATGAGCGACGACTTCCCCGCCCCGTTGGGGCCGAGCAGTCCAAACATTCCGGTGCTGATGGTGAGTGAAACATTATCGAGCGCAATAACGCCGTTGCTGTATTGCTTGCTGAGGTTTTTAATCTGAAGATCCATATGCTGGTTTTTGGTATTTTATATGAAAACAAAGGTAAGACAGACCTATCTGACGAGTGCCGGCGTATTAAGTTACAGGCATGGTCGCCTGAATGTAGGCGAACAGGGAGTGATGGAGGAGAATAAGTGGTCTAAATTAATGAAAAATAGGGAATTGCAAGCAGAGGATAAAATAATTGCTGTGCTTAATCATGTGTGAATTTAAAGGACTAATTACTTTTACGAAAAGAATCCATTGAATACCGCAACGATCCTTCAGAAATTAATAGTACCTATCAGAATAGCTAATGGCAAGCAAGTGAAGGCAACATATCGTTAAACTCTGGTTTATAATTGCACCCTAATTGAGTTGCAATCATGATACATCACTTCTAAATCGGATCAGCAAAACCGAAAACAGGATTAACCTCAATAAAATCATATTTGCATAAAATTGATATTGTTTTTAACAGATACACTGATTGATTAAAATATTCACTGATAATACACTACATTTGAGTCATTAAAACCAAGCTATGCAATCCATTCCTGATTTTTTCGAAGAAAGTGTATCAAAATTTGCTGACAATGTTTACCTGTGGGAGAAAACGGGGGCCGCTTACGAGGGTACTACCTACCGGCAGGTGAAGCTGTTGGTTGAACAGTTTGCTGCCGGATTGCTCAGCCTGGGTATTAAGAAAGGGGATCGCATTGCTTTGCTTGCCGAAGGCCGTAATGCCTGGGTAGTAAGCGAACTGGGTATGCTGTTTATAGGGGCTATCAATATTCCCCTGTCGGTAAAGCTGAACGAACCGGATGAAATCCGCTACCGTCTTACCCATGCCGGGGTGGTTATGGCCATTACCTCGGGCAGCCAGGCTAAGAAAATACGTGAACTCAAGGCCTCACTTCCCGGTTTTAGCAAACTGATTGTGCTCGATGGACAAGCAGAAGATGATTCGGAAATCAGCTATGCTGATGTATTGAAGCTCGGGAAGGAATTCCTGATTACTTCGGGTGATGTATATCTGAGAGCCCGCCAATCGGTTCAGCCCTCCGATCCGGCCAATATCTGTTATACCTCCGGTACCACGGCCGATCCCAAGGGCATAGTGCTTTCACATAATAATTATGTTGCCAATGTTCAGCAGGGATATACGCTTATGGATATCCCTCCTCATTATACTACTTTGCTGATCCTGCCCTGGGATCATTGCTTTGCACATACGGGAGGAATTTACAGCATGATGGGGAAAGGAGCTTCGCTGGCTTCGGTACAGGTGGGAAAAACCGGCATGGAAACATTGAAGAATATACCGCTCAACATCAGGGAAATTAAGCCCAACTTATTATTGAGTGTGCCGGCTTTGGCTTCCAATTTTAAAAAGAACATCGAAAAAAGTATCAGCGAGAAAGGTTTTTTTGTAAAAGCCATGTTTAAACATGCTTTGAGCATTTCGTACCAATACAACAACGACGGATGGAATAAAGGCCCTGGCTTAACCCCGCTTTATAAGCCCCTGATCAGACTCTATGATAAAATCCTTTTTAGTAAGATCCGGGAAGGCTTTGGAAGCAGGCTCGACTTTTTTATAGGCGGAGGTGCACTGCTGGACATTGAATTTCAGCGTTTTTTTTATGCCGTTGGTATGCCTATGCTCCAGGGCTATGGCCTTACCGAAGCCTCGCCCATTATTTCGTCCAATTCGCTGGCAAAGCATAAGTTCGGCTCGTCGGGTCACCTGGTGAAAAATATGTTGTTAAAAATCTGCGATGAAAAAGGGAATGAGCTGCCTGTAGGCGAACATGGTGAAATAGTGATACAGGGCGAAAACGTCATGCTCGGTTACTGGAACAACCCCGAGGCCAGCGCCCAGTCGCTGCGCGGTGGCTGGCTGTATACCGGCGACCTGGGCTATATGGATAAAGACGGTTTCCTGTATGTGCTTGGCCGTTTTAAAAGCCTGCTGATTGCCAATGACGGTGAGAAATTCAGCCCCGAGAGTATTGAAGAAGCCTATACCGGCCAGAGCCAGTATATTTCGCAGTGTATGCTTTTCAACAACCAGAATCCCTATACCATTGTTCTGCTGGTGCCTGAAAAAGCTCAGCTGCTGAAGCACCTGCAACACAAAGGACTTGATCCTGCTTCCGATGCCGGTATTCACGAGGCCTTGCATTGCATAGGCCACGAACTGAACCAGTACCGCAAACATGGCCATTACGGGCACATGTTTCCGCACCGCTGGCTACCGGCCGCTATAGGCATTTTACCTTCTCCCTTTACCGAAGATAACCATATGGTGAATTCGACTATGAAAATGGTAAGAGGCAAAATAACAGCACATTATAAACCCCTTATCGATTTTCTTTTTACAGGAGAAGGCAAGAACTTGTACCACAGCAGGAACATGGAAAATATGAGGTCCTTCCTGGGGAAATAGAATTGGAAGAATTTCAGCCGGCATGGTTCAAAAGTATGAAGAAACCAGGATTCAAATGGCCTGGAGTTCAGATGCAATAAGCTTCGCAGCTCAGGACTTCTTTGCCGGATGACTAAGAAATGAAAGGTGTTATTGAAAACAGGGCCGGGCCAGATACATGAATTCATGAATTATCCGGTGCTCCTTCACCCGCAGGCAGTAAGTCATGCTTTTTGCCTTCCGGTTGTTTCCCTTCTGTAGTTGTGGTTAACACTGCAGCTGGTATTGATACTCTCGCCCCTCTCCCTCTCGCCCCTCTCCCTGTCCCCTTGTCCCCCCGGTCTCCCTGTCTCCCGGTCTCCTTGTCGCCCCTTCGCTCTGTCTTCTTGTC
>CAIPFN010000145.1 GCA_903864265.1 uncultured Bacteroidales bacterium
ATCCGGTCAATTAATAATGCGGAAGTGATTCCTGATATCTGGTTATTTTTAACTGCTTCAACGATGTTTGGTAGGTATTTTTTCTGGATTTCCAGAGGCGCATGCTGTATTATAAAAAAGGCATCATCTCTGCATTCGCCGCTTACAACAGCAGTTCCGGGATATCCTACTTTATCCATAATACGGATTAGCTTAATCAAATTAACTGAATCAATAAATTGAGCCCTGGCATCAATAGAATCGAGCGTATGCTGGTCCTTTTTTAAATTAATTGCCTGTATGAGATACCCTCTTACATACTGGTCATTTTTAAACATATCACGGATTTCCATTGCTAATGCCAGATCAATATTTTTATGCCGGCTGCAAAAAAGACTATCCTGTTTCTTACTCAATTTAATCCACTCCGGACTATTAATCAGTTCTCCAAATTCATCCAGACAGACGAATGCACTGTGTAAAATAAATCCATGTTCAACTGCCTTGTTCATATAAACCAAGGCGCTATCATTCATGGAAAGATGCGCAAAACAAGATGCAATATTTTCAAGCTTATCCAAATAGCAATAGGTTTCGAACCTTGTTTCATTCAGCTTATTGTACGCAAAGGCCTTTCTGTAATAGTCGATAGCCAGGGAATAATTATGTTTGTAATAGGCTGAATCGCCTTTTTTGGCATTCTGTAGCGACTGTTGTGCAAAGCCTGAAAGCAAAAAGGCATGCAGGAAGACAATGATTAAAATTTGCTTTTTCATAAGAATCCGGAAGTTAAATTATTATTAAATAGGTTTGGATTTGGTTGGTACTTGTATTTAAGGGTTTAGAAACAGGTGTATGATGTATGATGTTAGATGTATGATGTCAGATGGAGGCCGGTTTCATTGTAAATTTTAAATTTACAATAACTCTCAATCCACCTCCCCTTGTCCTCTCCTCCCCTTGTCCCCCTGCCTCCCAATCAATCTACTCAATCCTTTCAATCTCCTCAATCTCATTTCAAAAACAGATGTTAGATGCGTGATGCTAGATGTTAGATGGAGGCCTGTTTCATTGTCAATTGTCAATTGTCAATTTACAACCCCTTCAATCTCCTCCCTATTTTAACTCCATACGTACACTTCCCGAAATGCTCATATTGCATTGCTTGCCGGTGCCACCTTCGGGGCAATTGCATACAATGGTCGGTGCCCAATTGCCCTGAGGCCAGGTTATAGCCGGATAACATGAAGTGCAGGGCGCTCCCGAACAGGAATAGGAAATACTGCCTTTGCCGCCGATGCTTGCCTCTGCTTCGTCGGGGATCAGAAAAACATCCTGATTTATGGCAACAACCATCACCCCTATGGAAGAAACCGAATTTGTATTCCGGCTAACAGTGTAGGTAATGGCAAAGCGGTCAGCCGTTGGGGAGGCCACAACCTGGTAATCGCCCAGTGAGCCACCCGATTTTCCTAAAATATCCTTCAGATAATTGCATATCGCAACGGAATTGGTAATGCTTAACTGCTTGTTTTTCACCGTTCCGATTTTGATTTTCCCGCTTTGCTGAGCACTCAGGCTAAGGCTGATTGAACATGTTAAAAGGATAAGAAATAGAATTTTATTGGTTTTCATACATTTAGATATTAAGTATTGAGATTAATAGTATTTCAGTTTTTTCACTCCTGTTGAGTTTCAAAAATGCAATCTGTCTTTTTTAATGAGTGTAAAAATTGGTATTCTGTATAATGTATTCCGATGTTTAACTGTAAGTCTTTTCGTATAGTAATGGCAATGATTGAAAATAATAATGGCCTACAGCCGCGCAAATGTAGTTGAATAAAAGTGCAAAACAACAATTTTTGCAAATTTATTCTACTCTTAAATCGGGATTGTCATGCTACAGTTGCCTCACAGATAGCACTATACTCCCCATACCCTTTTTCAGATACACCTCCAAAACATATAGTATGACAGTGGTGAAATCTATGCGGTTTGGTATCAATATCTTAAAACAAGCTATAGTTTAAACGCATCATCAGAATTGTCGTACATACCTTAATCCGGAAAAACGCAAAAGGTGATACGGGAAAATGAAATTTAGAATAATTACAAATAATGTGAGGATGTGATAATTTGACAATGTGATAATGTGATAATTTGACAATGTGAGGATGCGAGGATAAGGAGATGTGGAGTTGAGATTGTACAAGCGTGTTTCGCCAAAGCAATCAATCCCCCTAAAATGAAAAACCCCGCCATTACAGCAGGGTTTGTATTTATCTTCTATCAGGTCTCTATTTCACTAACTCGCTTTTCTCCTTGTCCCCTTCTCTTCCTGTCACCACATCCTCTTCATCCATCTCTCTCCTTGTCTCCCCTTCTCCTCTTCTCCTTGTCTCCCTGTCACCCGATCAATCCCTTCAATCTCCTCAATCTCCTCTATCCCCTGGTCCTACTTCGGATCGTAAGCCCACTTCAGGTAAGTCGAGCCCCAGGTAAACCCACCGCCAAAAGCAGCAAGTATAATATTGTCGCCTTTCTTCAGCCTGGGTTCCCATTCCCACAAACAAAGCGGGATAGTAGCCGAAGTGGTGTTACCGTATCTTTCGATATTGATCATGACTTTATCTTTCGGCAGACCCATGCGATTGGCCACGGCATCAATGATACGCATATTCGCCTGGTGAGGAACCAGCCAGGCCAGGTCATCGGGTGTCAGTTTATGTTTTTCCATCATTTCGGCCGAAACGTCAGCCATCTTTACCACTGCCCATTTGAAAACGGTCTGTCCGTCCTGGTAGATATAATGTTCCTTGTTGTCAACAGTTTCGTGCGATGCCGGCCTTTGCGATCCACCGGCTTTCATATACAAATTATGGCGTCCGGTACCGTTTGTGGCAAAAATGGAATCCACAATTCCAACATCCTCGGTGGTAGGCTCCAGCATCACAGCGGAGGCAGCATCTCCAAAAAGCGGGCATACGGCCCTATCGGTATAATCGGTAATCGACGACATCTTATCGGTCCCTACAATGATTACTTTCTTATGGGTTCCCGATTCAATAAATTTTTGTCCAACAGTCAGGGCAAAAAGAAAACTTGAACAGGCCGCATTCATGTCGAAACTGAAGGCGTTTGTGATCCCGCATTTATCGCTGATAATGTTGGCCGTAGCCGGGAACATCATATCCGGGGTTACGGTGGCACAGATCAGCAGGTCAATGTCTTCGGGAAGGGTATTGGTTTTGGCTAAAAGCAGTTTGACAGCTTCGGTGCCCATATCGGATGAGGCCAGGCCTTCGCCTTTTAATATATGCCGTTCACGAATGCCGATACGAGTCATAATCCATTCGTCGGTAGTATCAACCATTCGACTTAATTCATCATTGTTGAGTATATATTCGGGGGCATATCCTGCAACTCCGGTTATAGCGGCTCTAAGTTTTGTCATAAGTTAATTTTTGTTGTGAAAGTGGTTTGCACAAATACAAACAAAATCCCTGTCAGGGATCTTGTTGTTACCAGGCCGGCCCGGAATTGTATTCTATAATAATCCTCCGTTGAGGTTGATCAGGGCATGTTTGATTTTGGAAGCTATTTTTGCTTTATAAACATCACGACCCAGTAAAACCATGTTTTTAATCGCAATGTCGTTCGAAATGCCATGACCCATTACCACGGCACCATTAATGCCCAGTATAGGAGTCCCGCCATATTTTTCGTAATTCAACCTACAGATATAATCGTCAGTCAAATTGCGCTGCTCCATAATATTGTAGAAGGATTCTATCAGTTTAAGGACAATATTTCCTGTAAACCCATCGCATACAATCACATCAGCTTTATTCCGGAGCACATCGCGGCCTTCGATATTACCTGTAAAGTTAAAATCTTTCGAATCCTTCATCAGGTGATAAGCCGACTGTGTGGTCAGGTTGCCTTTTTCCTCTTCATGGCCTATATTCAGCAGGGCTACTCTTGGATTGGGGATATGATACACGTTTTGCGCATAAATCGAACCTATTAACCCAAACTGGTAAAACACATCCGACTTGGCATCCGGGTTGGTACCCACATCAACTAGAAAGCTGTACCCGCCGGCTTCCTGCGGGATAATAGCAGAAGTACACGGACGGGCAATTCCCTGTATGGTATTTACACTGAAAATAGAACCTACCAGCATGGCACCACTGTTACCGGCGCTGGCAAAAGCGTCGATTTTTTTGTGCTTCAGCATGCCAAAACCAATGCTGATACTGGAATCAGGTTTCCGGGCCAGGGCTTTGGTAGGATGCTCACCCATTTCGATTACATCGGTGGCATGCACTATATCAAAAACAGAAGCATCGTATCCACGATCGTGTAATAACGACCGTATAGCGGCTTCCTGGCCTATCAAAACGATTTTATCGTCAGGGGATAGTTCCTTAGCTGCAAGTATAGCTCCATCAATAGCAGCTACCGGCGCAAAATCGCCGCCCATAACATCTAATCCGATTCTCATTTAAAGAATCTTTTACAAAACATGGTTTGCCGTGTTGAAGGCAAAATTAAGCTGTTGTATTTTTCTCAATAGCAAGGCGGCCTTTGTAGTAGCCACATTCGGGACATACCCTGTGATAGAGTACCGAAGTACCACAGTTTGAGCAAAGAATGAAGGTAGGAGCTTCAAGTTTATAATGGGTTCTGCGTTTCGCCGTTCTGGTTTTCGAGAACCTGTGTTTTGGATTTGGCATTGTTTTGTTTATTTATTATTAGTTCAAACTATTTATTGATCAGTATTAAGTTTTCTGAGCGCTTCCCATCTCGGATCAAAAGAATCCTCCGTCGGGCTCAGCGTTTCGAGTCGTCGCAACATATCCGGGTCACAGCTGCTGTTGCCGTCTTCATCATCCGGATGAAGCAGGCGGGCGGGTAAGGCCAGGTGTATGAATTCGTAAATATACGGCGAAAGATCGAACTGGTATTCCGTTTCAGGAATGACAATCACATCGTCGCTTTCTTCCAGGTATTCAGCACCCAGCTTAACGATAAGCCGCTGTTTATCTGACAGAAGGAAGTCAAATTCATTGGTGCACCTGTCGCAGGTGACCCGTACTCTGCCTTCGAGTCCGATGTTAAATATCATCATTCTCTCCATCTTTTCCAGGTCCACGTTCACGTGTACCTGTCCATGCTGAATTTGCGAAAACTCAAAATGTTCAAAGAACGAATCATTCACTTCAAATTCAAATTGATGATTTCCAGGCTCAAGCCCAACGAACTGAATATTAAATTCTTTGAGGTGGTTCACTGTGGTCACTATTAAATTGAGGGGCGCAAAATTACAAAATCCAATTTAAAATAACAAACACTTGTTTTGCAGATATTTATTCGCCCGCAAAGCTGGTGTTCAGTGAGGTCCGGAGCCTGCCCCAACCCGCAGGGCCATTTCGACCCTGGCTTTTCCGCATTATTTTCGCCCGAAATCCGCCGGAATTTCACCCCAGGCCTTGGTTTCCCATTTGAGTATACGGGTGTCGTAATTGTTATTGTGTAGCCAGGCTACGGCACGGTCCAGCAGATCAAACAAATCTTTATTCTTCGCATTGGGTTTCAGCAGGGTAGCCACTTTTTTTGCCTTCACCCAGGCAATGGCGTTGCGCGAATCGCTGTACAGGGGCAAGGCCAATCCATTCTGTTTCAGATACACCAGACCGCTGACAATAGCCAGGAATTCGCCTATATTATTGGTTCCTTCCGGGAAGGGTCCCCGGTGAAATATTTCCTGGCCGGTGGCCGAGTGAACACCCCTGTATTCAATAATGCCCGGATTCCCGCTGCAGGCTGCATCCACGCATATAGCCTGCCTGAGCGGCTCGCCGTAAAGCTTGCGGAGTTCGGCATTTTCAGGAGCCTTCGCGGTTTTCCCAAAATAACTCAGGGGGTTGCCCCCTAAGGCTGCCTTTGCCTCCTCCAGGGTAGTAAACCCTTTATACTTTGCCCCGGTATACCCGTCCACCTGCTTCTTGCATGTTTCCCATTTGTCGAAAATGCCCCTTTGATGGCCTTCCCACACTACATAAAATTTATTTTTCGGCTTATTCATAACAGGCGGCAAAAGTACAGGATTTTACGCTTCCTTCGCCAGCGTGAAAGCCGGAACCTGCAATGCCGGCAGTTCGCCAGGGTAAAAACACTTTTAAGACGGCAGACCATTCTGAATACAAATATGGTTTTTGCTTTTTATTTTTTTGCAGCTCTCCAATTTAGCTTAATTTTATAGAGTTTTAGAATGATTTCATCAATAATTCCGGATCCGTATGAAAATTACTTTTCTTTCTGCCTTTTGGCTTTTACTGTTATTTGTAAATCCGTTTATTTCGGCCCAGCCGCAACAAAAATCCTTCGAAAGGCGCGTTGATTCCGTTTTGCGCTTAATGACCCTCGACGAAAAAATCGGGCAGATGAACCAGTACAACGACGACTGGACAGCCACCGGCCCGGCAACCGTTGATAACGAAAAAGCAAACCAGGTCCGGAATGGACAGGTAGGCTCCCTGCTGAACTGCGTAGGTGTGGAGCGTACCCGGCGGTGGCAGTCGGTAGCCATGCAATCGCGCTTAAAAATCCCCCTGTTATTCGGGCAGGATGTCATTCACGGCTATAAGACCACCTTTCCTATTCCCCTGGCCGAAGCCTGCAGCTGGGACATGGAAGCCATAAAACAATCCGCTCAAACCGGAGCCGCCGAAGCCAGTGCCAGCGGCATTCACTGGACCTTTGCCCCCATGGTGGATATAGCACGCGATCCGCGCTGGGGCCGGGTCATGGAAGGAGCAGGCGAAGATCCGTACCTGGGCTCCGCCATTGCCACAGCCAGGGTTAAAGGATTCCAGGGAGAACAACTGGGAGGCATAAATTCGGTGATGGCCTGTGCCAAGCATTTTGCAGCCTACGGGGCCGCTATTGGGGGCCGAGACTACAATTCGGTTGACATGAGCGACCGCATGCTCTGGGAAGTCTACCTGCCCCCTTTTAAGGCCGCTCTCGATGCCGGTGCCGCCACCTTTATGAATTCCTTCAACGACATTAACGGGGTTCCTTCAACCGGCAACAAGGTCCTGCAACGCGATATACTGAAAGGTAAATGGGGCTTCGGCGGATTTGTGGTCAGCGACTGGGGCTCCGTTGGCGAAATGATAAACCACGGCAACGTTAAAAACGAATACGAGGCTGCTTTGTCGGCCGTTACCGCCGGCAGCGATATGGATATGGAAAGCCGCTGCTATAAAAACAACCTGGCTCAACTGGTGAAAGACAATAAAGTGCCCCTTGCTTTGATTGATGGTGCCGTAAGGCGCATACTGCAAAAGAAATTTGAATTGGGCCTCTTCGACGACCCTTTCCGTTTTTGCAATGCCCATAGGGAACAGGCTTCACTAAACAACCCGGAACATACCAAAACCGCCCGGCAGGTTGCGGCTAAAAGCATAGTGCTGCTGAAGAATGAAAATAATCTGCTACCCTTGCCAAAAAACCTGAAAACCATAGCTTTTATAGGCCCGCTTGTAAAAGCGCTGAAGCAAAACAAAGGCTTCTGGGATGTGGAAGTGCCGGGTGTGGACTCCGGTTTTATTGTTTCACAGTGGGAAGGATTGAAAAATAAGCTGGGTGCGGCTACCCGCTTATTGTATGCCAAAGGTTGCGAAATTGAAGGCGACAACAGGGATGGATTTGCCGAAGCCGTGGCCGTGGCTCAGCAGGCCGATGTGGTGATACTGAGCATTGGCGAACGCAGGGATATGAGCGGTGAAGCCAAAAGCCGCAGCAATATCTGCATTCCCGGCGTTCAGGAAGATCTGCTGAAAGAACTTCTGGCTACCGGCAAACCGGTGGTGGTGCTGATCAATGCCGGCCGTCCCCTGGTGTTTAATTTTACCGCCGATCATGCACCTGCCATTTTATATACCTGGTGGCTGGGTAGCGAAGCCGGCAACGCCATTGCCGATGTGCTGTTCGGCGATTACAACCCTTCGGCTAAACTTCCCATTACTTTCCCGCGCAGCGTTGGGCAGATACCTATATATTACAGCCATTTTAACACAGGCCGGCCGGCAACCAGCGACAACAATCATAAATATAATTCTTCTTACCTCGATGTTTCCATTTTCCCAAAATATGAATTCGGGTATGGATTAAGCTATACCACTTTTGCGTACAGCAACCTTCAGCTCAATACGACGAAAATGAAAGCGGACGAAAAAATCGAAGTCTCGCTTACCATAACCAATACCGGCAAATACGAGGGGGAAGAAATTGTACAGTTGTACCTGCGCGACAAGGTTGGCTCCATTAGCCGACCGGTAAAGGAGCTGAAAGATTTCAGGAAAATACAGCTGCAGGCAGGCGAAAGCAAAATCATCAAATTTGTGATTGATAAAGAAAAGCTTTCCTTCTATAACCAGGATCTGAAGTGGGTGGCCGAAGCAGGCGATTTTGAACTGATGATAGGGGCTTCTTCGGAGGATATTCGCTTAAGAGGAGAATTTGAACTGCTGCAATAAACATCAGTTTCGTTGAACCGGCAGCCAGGGCGAGGGAAACTAAAGAACTCCAATGTCAGGCGGCGGGTAAAAATCCACACATCCTTAACCCGCAGCCTTGAGCGTATTCAGGGCTGCGATGCGAACAGTATACGGGTTGCCGCATTAAAATTAAACTCCTTCGGAGTTTTTCAGCAGACCCTACATACAGCCCTGTTTGTACTCAGGCATCAAGTTTTTAGTTATCTGTTGCAATCAGACCCTGAGCCAGCCGCGGAAACCCCTGACTCCATAGTAAGAATCAGCACCATTATGATACACGAATACATGGTCATAACGACGGTCACAAAAGATTGCACCTCCCAGTTTTCGGATTTCAGCAGGCGTTAGTACCCAACTCGATGTTTTCAAATCGAAATTTCCCGTTTTCTGCAACTCCCGGTATTGTTCTTCGGTTAAAAGTTCAATGCCCATTGCAGCAGCCATATCCATGGCGGTATTTTCGGGCTTATGTTCTTTCCTTGATTCAAGCCCCTGACGGTCGTAACAAACACTTCTCCGGCCTTTTGGACTTTCAGCTGAACAATCATAAAAAATATATTCCCCCGTATTGGCATCCTGACCCACCACATCCGGTTCACCGCCGGATAATTCCATTTCATTGAGGGACCACATTTTTTCACCGCTATAAGTGCTGCCAGTATTAGCTTCCAGCTTTTCCTGTATTTTAGTCCATTCAAGCCCTTTATGCCGGTTCATGTTTTTTTCAAAACGGGCTTTTAATACTCTGAACAGTTCTATGCTTTGTTCCGGCGACAACTCCTTTTTATTTCCCATTGTCATAAGGTGTTTTTCTGATTAATTTAAATTTCCGATAACCAGGTATATGCCCCGCCGGCTTGAGCGCTCGTTATGCCCTGCTGTCTGTAATGGAGGGTACGGCGGTTAGGGTGAATCAAGCCTCTTGCCAAACCATGCCTGAAATATGTTCTTCACCCAGCCTGCTTTTTTTTGAACGGGGAATCTTCCTGTTTCAAAGTGTAAATATAAGCACATCCTTCGAAAAACAGGCCAATAATATCGGCAATCAGCTTACCCTCCTTTGCTTCGTTCTCCTTTCAGGATATGCGGGAGGACCCGTCAGAGTGCGACCCGGAATGCTGACCGGCATCAAAACTGCATCCGTCTTGAGCCAGGTCAGGAGTGCTGCTTGATAAAGCAAAAAACCCCGGCCATGCAGCCGGGGTTTTTGTATTAAGGCATGGCATATGGCCACTCCTTTGAAATATTAACTATTCTTCTTCTTTTTCCTGCTCTTCGTAAGCTTTAAGCAGGGCGGTCTGAACATCTGGCGGAACCTGAGTGTATTCACCAAAAGCAAGTGAATAGGTACCGCTACCTGATGTAAGCGAGCTGAGTGCGGTTGAATAACGGTTCATTTCGGCAAGAGGAACTTTGGCTTTTATAATCTGGTAGGTTCCCTCGCTGTCCATTCCCATAATAATGGCACGGCGGCCCTGTAAGTCGGTCATAATATCGCCCATGCGGTCGGCAGGCACCATCACTTCCACATCATATACAGGCTCCAGGATTTTAGGTCCTGCATTTTTAAATGCTTCCCTGAATGCATGACGCCCTGCCAGTTTAAAGGCTAATTCATTGGAGTCGACCGGGTGCATTTTGCCATCATACACATTCACAACAATATCGCGGGCATAGGAACCGGTAAGCGGACCTTCTTCAATTTTTTCCATAATCCCCTTCAGAATTGCCGGAAGGAAACGGGCATCAATAGCCCCACCAACAATACAGTTATTGAAAACCAGTTTTCCGCCCCATGGAAGCTTCTGCTCGTCGGTACCACGTACCGGGAACTCGCCCTGGAACTTCATACCTTCTGTATAAGGCTCAATCATCATATGTACTTCCCCAAACTGTCCGGCACCGCCCGACTGTTTTTTATGACGGTACATGGCTTTTGCCGATTTGGTGATGGTTTCGCGATACGGGATTTTAGGCGCAATGTATTCCACCGGGATTTTATCCAGGTGCTCGAGGTACCACTTGGCGATATTCAGGTGAAGTTCGCCCTGTCCTTTTATAATGATCTGTTTCAGTTCTTTCGAATATTCGATGAGCAGGGTCTGATCTACCTTGTGCATTTCGTTGAGGCGGGCACCCAGCTTTTCATCATCACTCGAATTTTTAGGCCTGATGGCCATACTGATTTTGGGTGAAGGGAATTGAATAGGTACAATCTTATCCTCTGCATTCTTGACTGAATTGAGGGTATCGCCCGTGCGGGTATTTTTAAGTTTGATGGTTGCTGCAATATCTCCGGCACATACTCTTTCCACTTTTTCGCGTTTTTTACCCGCTATGATCAGCAGTTGCGAAATACGCTCTTTGCCAGCATTGGTACTGTTCATCAGGTCCATGGCCTCGGTTACTTCGCCTCCATATACTTTAAAGAAAGCAATTTCGCCCAGGTGTTCTTCAACAGCCACTTTTACCACGAGTAAGGAGGTAGGATCAGCCGAATTGCAGCGCAGTTCCTTGCCTGTTGTGGTTAAAGTAGGAGGCATTTCGTCGGGAGCCGGAACGGATGAACAAATAAAATCCAATAAACGGCCTATGCCTTTATTCTGTTTTGCCGAGATACAAAAAACAGGATACAATCCACGTGAAATAATACCGGCCTTCAGCCCTTTTTCAAGTTGTTCTTCGGTGAGTGATCCGGTTTCGAAAAAGGCTTCCATAAGCGCTTCATCGCTTTCGGCTGCTTTCTCAATCAGTGTGCTCTGCAAAGCCTCGGCTTTTGCCAGTTCCCCGGCAGGGATATCGAGAACTTCAGGCTTTCCGCCACCATCGGCATACTTCAGCATTTTCATCTGCATCAGGTCGATAATCGCATTAAAACCGGGTCCCTCATTCAGGGGGTATTCTAAAAGAGTAACATTTGCGCCAAACTGCGATTTCAGCTGGCGGAAGGTTTCCTCGAAATTGGCCTTTTCATGTTCCAGCTGGTTGGCGGCAAAAATAACAGGAGTCTGGTTCTTATTGGTTTGACGCCAGGTGATTTCGGTACCAACTTCCACGCCGTTTTGAGCGTTCACAAGCATAATGGCGGTATCGGCAACACTGAGCGATGCCACTACTTCACCAATAAAATCGTCGAAACCAGGGGTGTCCATGATGTTAATCTTCTTGCCCTTGTATTCAATGTACATTAAGGTCGAGCAAACTGAATTCTGCCGTTCCAGTTCTATCTCACGATAATCGGAAACGGTATTTTTATCTTCAATTGTTCCACGGCGGGTCAGTAACCCGCCTTCAAAAAGCATTGCTTCAGCTGTGGTAGTCTTTCCTGATTTGGCTCCACCAATAAGTGCAATATTTCTTACTTCGCTTGTCTTGTAGACTCTCATTTTAAAAGTAAATTTATTGTGATTGAAACTGTTCTTCAGAGATAAAT
>CAIPFN010000146.1 GCA_903864265.1 uncultured Bacteroidales bacterium
CGGAAAGGGAAGGCAATATGGCATATTTAAATTCGGCTTCCGCACCGTAAATTTCCACATCGCTGATGTTCGCCCTGACAAAGATAGGTCTGTCGCCGAAACCCATATCCAGGGTTTGACCGTTGCTGACATAATATTGAAAATCTTTGCCTCTGGAATAATACACGGAGCCGGCAAAAGATGATTTTGCTGATAGTTTCAGGTCGATGCCCGTCTCGTAATTGCTCAGGTATTCGGGTTTGATGGCAGGATTTGCAATTTTAAAGCCGCCTTTTATCCGGCCCGAACGGCAGAGGTCGTCGAGTACTGAAGGACGGAACCCACGCGAATACATGGCATAAGCCCGGGTTTTTTCGTTCCATTTGTATTGCAGTGAAATCCGAGGACTCAGTGCATTCCAGTTCTGAACAGGCATTTCAGGCACCTGGTACCCGGTCATAAAGGCCGTTTCCACCGATGGGTTTTCGATGCGGAAGGATCCATCGTAAAAGGAAGCCATATCGAAGCGGAGACCGGCAATGAGCCTGACTTTATCGTTTAACAGGTTAATCTCATCCTGGGCGAATACGGCATAGGTGCTCATCTTGCCTTTATTGTACACTATATCGGTCGAAGTAAAATACTTATCATAGGCATCAACACTGCCGTTTTTATAGTCGAAGCCGCTGGTAACAGACTGGTGACAGCCCAAAGGCGATGTGACAGTGGTAAACCACCCATAATCCCGGCGGGTCGACAGTACGTTATACCAGGTGTAATCATCCTTGATATATTCATTCACTTTTTTGTAATTCTCCGTCATACACGACAAGGAAGAATTTAATTTCAGTTTGCGATACGTTCCCCGGTAGTTCAGGATGATGCCGTACGAATCGTGATCGGTGGTGTTTCCTTCCGGCTGATAGGCCTTTTCGCCGGTTCCGCGCCTGTCGTTATAGTAATTTATGCTTGCCTCCAGGCTGTGATTACCCGCGAACGAATATCCTGTTTTGAAATTCAGGCCGGTTTCTTTCATATTGGATTTAATGATATATGGATTAGCCTTGCGGTCGGCTTCCGATTGCGTAATATAACCGTCGCTTTTCCTGGCTGATAGATTTGCCATCCAGTACCAGGTGTTCAATGGGTTTTTGAGCTTGATTTTCCCTCCGGTACTCAGCCGTCCACCCATGGTATTGAAGGTTCCATATTCGAGTGAAGCTTTCAGAAAGGATTTGCTGTCGGGTACTTTAGTGATGATGTTAATTATTCCGCCCATGGCATTTCCACCGTATAGGGCTGACCCTGCACCCTTAGTGATTTCAATTTTCTCAACGGAATTCATATCAATCATATTCCAGTCGACTGTACCTCCGTCCGATTTATTGATAGGTACTCCATCCATCATTACCAATACCCGTCCCTGTTCCTTGCCGCTCATCCCACGCATGGTAACAATTCCCTTGGTGCTGAAAATGCCGAACGGCCTGCTGTAGTTGATACCGGGAGCATAGAGGAGAGCCTCGTCAACATTCTGCATAGCTATGCCATTCAGCATTTTGGATGATATGAGGTTCACCCTGACGGGAGTATTGAGAATGCGGTTATCGATGCGCGTGGCCGTGATAACTACTTCATCCATGTTAATAGAGACTGGAACAATAGAAAAGGCCGGTAAAATATTCTCGCCCGCTTTCAGGCAGATTTTGGAATGAAGTGTTTCAAAACCTATAAAACTTATGGTGATAAGAACTGAATCAGAAGGCAGGCTGCAAAGATGAAAGTTCCCGTAGGTATCGGAAATGGTTCCCAAAGCGGATACAACAAGAGTGGCATCCGCAACCGGCTTCCCGGTTTCCGCATTAATAATTTTACCGCTGATGCACGACTGTCCCAGGCAAAGGGTAGATTGCAGGGTAAAAAGTAAAAAAAAGAGGAAACCTGCAGGAAGGAATCTGCCCGAATAGGTTCCTTTGCCAGCCTTGAATCCCTGTATGCCCATGGTGTTTTGCATATGCTTTATTTTATTCCTCAGATTCGGATGTAACATTATTCCTGGTTTATGAATTATTGATGTACTGTAAGTAATAATCCAGAAGGTCTAAATATGTGATATATAACGTCCAGCGCGACTGCCCATTTAGCTTGTTTGCGAAAGCAAACTTACATTGGCAGAAAGACAAATAATTCGAATTAAAGCCTTTTTCGGACGAAATAGATTTTTACCCGACAAGCAGGTTAAGTATTTTTTCGCCCGCTTTATTTCTGAACTTTAATGGAAATTTCCATCACTCCATCCTCTTTTTGTTCGGCATTTATCACTTTAATCAGTCCAAACTTACCTGCCTGTGTCTTAAAAGGGATTACTTTGCCTATATATGCATATTTGCAGTTGCCGCTAACCTTATCCGGTTTAAATGCAGTTACCAGCAGGCTGTCGTCCTGTGCGGCATCGAACTCAGATACAGAAATCAGGTTGTTATCGCTGGTATAATAATCGTATACCGTACTGTTTTTCACGGGCCATCCTGCAATCATGGGATAATATCCTACTACTGAAACATAGGCAGGGCAAATAAAAGTGGGGGATGGGAGTCCTGATGTTACATAGTAATAGGCGAGGAGATCGACTTCGCCTTCGTGTCCGTTAACGGTGCTTCCATCGAAAACGGTTCCCTGTTTCACATCCAGAAAATGCCCCGGAAACAAGCTGTTCTGGAAGCCGAGTTTAATATTTTCGAATGAACTGATTGTGCCGTATGCTGTTCCGGATCCTCTGAAGACTGTTATTGTTCTCACCGCTGTATCCCTGTCGGAATTCATTACCAGTATCCTCCACAATTCAACAGATGCAGTATCCTTCGAAAATACATAATCCGCATCAAGTCCCTCACGGCCCACATAAATGCCGCGGTCGAGCTGGGTAAGAGTGTCGGTTGACGTGATTTTTTCGATGCGGATATAGGTGAGCGGAACACCGGCTCCTGAAGCCAGTACTCCGATCCGTATGGTGCCGCCTACCGGAATATAAGCATGATCAGCAGTATAGGTGGTTCCTGTTTTGATGATCAGGGAGGCTTTTCTCACAGGCACCTCTTTGGTACAGGACGAAAGCAGCAGAGCAAGAACAGGCACCATAAAAAACCACACACCCTTTGAGGGGAAGTGTGGCTTTTTACAAACGAAGTGGTTCAGAGTAACCATGTTTATTTCTGGATTTTAACAGCGATCTGCACGGATCCTGCTTCTGCCCCTTCAACGGCAGTTACTTTATACAGGCCATATTTGCCCGACGAAAGTTTGAACGCATACACATCGCCCACCGTGAGTAATTTAGCTTTTTTAAATTGATTTTTTGTGTCGAATGAACCCAGAATAACGGCATCGTTCTGTACAGCATCAAACTGGGTGGCGGTTAGCGCACTTTTTACAAAAAATGTTATATTATGGGTAGTATAAAAATCAGGAGCCGTAGTGCCGGTAAAAATTCCGGTGATGTTCGATCCGGGTGCTGCCAGAGTCATCAAGTTTACGTGTGAGGCAGTGTTTTCATAAAAACAAAACATATCAATATCGGCCTGGTGAGTGAATGCATCGGCCTGGAAGAACAAGGTTGATGTAGAGTTGCTGAACGAAAGGAAGCTTTTGTCGGTAACATTGTTCTGGGCGCCAATCTTAATGGAATTGTAGGTGAGGATTTCTCCGAAATTCCCGCTGATAATGATTGAGTCGGATTTGATGTTACCTGCCATATCCGTGGTTACAAAACGCCAGGTATCCTTGTCATTTACATTCTTGACAGTGTAAAAATTATACACAAAGTTTTGAGCACTGAAAGTTGAATCAAGCAAAAGCGTGCCATTGGCAAACATGCTGAATTTCACAAGCTTATCGGTTCCGTTTGATTGGGCTGTAATACCGAATTTCAGAGTATCGCCGAATTTTGCTGTAGTGTTTGCCGAAACGTAGCCTGCATCCTTGTTAAAAGTAATTGTAGGAGGAATAGGATCTTCGACTTTGGAACAAGCTGCAAAGAAGATTGAGGCTGAAATCATCACAAGACTGATGACAGAGAATAGTGTTTTCATGGATTTAATAAATAAAGTTTCGATTAGAATTTATTTTCATATCGGCGGCAAAAGTAGTTTTTTATTTATATGAAACAAGCGTGAATGTATATATTTTTTGCTTGATATGCTGCTGAAAGCCGAAGAGGGGTGAAAGGGAATCAAAAGGGGATCAGGAAATGGATACCCCTGGGACAGGGATTTTTTTTCAAAGAGGGTAGGAGGGGAGCCATGATGGAAGGAACAAGGGGGAGTAGTGAATGAAGGAGGCCTCGCTGCCTGAAAGGGAATTAGTTTTTAATTGCCTTTCCTGAAATTACATTATTGACGGGCTGAGGTAAATCAACCATGACTGATTTGGCATAATCCGATACATTGCCGGGCTGAACCCTTTAGTGTTTATCAGGCCCGGATCATGGTATTTTTGTCCCGGATTTCCAAGTCCGGCATATTTAAAAACTGAGATGAACTGTATTGTAAGTGAAAAACAGCAGTTAAATAGGTGTAACTGCATGAAAACTGCGGAAAGCAATCATTCTTTTACACTTTCTGCAGCTCGCCCGCTCAGGTTTTTTTATTCTGGGTTTAATTTGATAACTTTGCTCCTGATATTGTAAAATTATTTACCATTATCATTATACATTCCCTGTTTGCCGATTGCTATGAAACTTCTGCCCAACATTCTGATAGTGGATGATATAGAGGAAAACCTGTTTTACCTTGAAACCATCACAAAAAAAATAAAGGTGAACCTGATCGAGGCGCTTTCGGGTACGGATGCATTGGAGAAAACCCGGGGGATGGAACTGGCATTGGCAATTATAGACGTTCAGATGCCGGGCATGAACGGGTACGACCTGGCACTGAAACTGAATGAAGAGAGGTGGGGCAACAAAGTACCGGTTATATTTCTCACAGCCAACGAATTCGATGAAACGGAAGAGTTCAAAGGTTATATTTCGGGGGCTGTCGACTATTTAATAAAACCAGTTAATTCCTATATATTACTTAGTAAAATAGGGGTATTCCTTGAACTTTACGATCATAAGCAGGCCATCATCCGTCATGCCGGGCTCATAAAAAAAGGTAATGATGAATTGAAAAGGCTTAATGATTCCCTCCGCAAGAGTGAGGAAAAATACCGCAGTTACATTGATAATGCCCCTGATGGAGTTTTTGTGATTGATGAAACGGGGAAATACCTGGAGGTGAACGATGCCGCATGCCGGATTTGTGGTTATTCGAAGGAGGAACTCCTGAGCATGTCGGTTTCACATATCCTTTGTGAAGAATCGTTTGCCGTTGGTTTGCCCCATTTCCAGGAGTTGCTGGAGTCAGGTGCTGCCAAAGCCGAATTGCTGTTCAGGCATAAAAACGGCTCGACCCGTTGCTGGATAATTGAAGCGGTGAAACTTACAGGAAAAGGATTTCTTTGTTTCACCACCGATATTACCGAACGCAGGCAAACCGAAGAAAAACTATTCGAGGAACAATTGTTTACTAAAGCCTTGCTGGACAGCATTCCCGGTATATTTTACCTCTACACTTTTCCTGAACTCCATATGGTTACATGGAACAAACAGCACGAAACGCTTTTTGGCTTTAAAGCCGAAGAGATGCTGGGCCGGCATGTGCTGGAGTGGCATGTGGCAGAAACCAGGGATGAGGTCTTGAAATCGCTGGAATCATTCCTGGAGTCGGGAGTGGCAACCGTGGAAGCACTGCTTCTGACCAAAGAAGGAAAGACCATCCCCTTTTTGCTGTCGGCTGTCAGGTTTGAGAGTAACGGACAGAATTACCTGATTGGGGTAGGTACGGATATTACTGAACGCAAGCAGGCAGCTCAGGCGCTGCTAAAGAGTGAAGCCACTCTTACCAAAGCTCAGCAGATAGCCCACCTGGGCAATTGGGAATTGGATAATGTAACCAACGATTTGCATTGGTCTGACGAAACCTTTCGAATATTCGGATACGCTCCCCAGGAAGTGTTTCCTGCGCTGGAGCTGTTTTTCGAACGTGTACATCCTGCCGATCTTTACCTGGTAAAACATGCTTTTGCGGAAGCCTGGAAATCATGTAGCCCGTACAGTATAGATCACCGGATCGTTCTTTCGGGCGGGGAAGAGCGTATGGTACACGAACAGGCTGAGATTATGTACGACGAATCAGGGAATCCGCGCAAATGGATGGGTATAGTACAGGACATTACCGAAAGTAACAAGGCAGAAAGAGAACTCAAAAGCTCGCTCGAACAACTGCAGAAATTATCACAGTACATTGAGCAGGTCAGGGAAAATGAGAGAGTGGCCATTTCGCGTGAACTGCACGATGATCTGGGACAGGCGCTTACAGCCGTTAAAATTGACCTGGGGATGATCCGGCAACAGATTTCGGATGTGGAGATAATTTCAAAAATCAGGAAGGTATCAACATTGGTGAGTGATACCATCAAAACCGTGCAGAGGCTGACCTCACAATTGAGGCCCGACATTATTGACGACCTGGGGCTGGAGGCCGCCATTGAATGGTATACCAGTGAATTTGCCCAAAGGGTTGGGGTTCAGGTTGTTCTGGATATGGATTCAAGCATTACCATTTCGCCCGATGTTTCGCTCATTGTTTTCAGGATTATGCAGGAATCGCTGACCAATATTGCCAGGCATTCCAGGGCCGACAGGGTTGATCTGGCGCTGAGCCGCAAGGGGGATCAGATCACGTTACGGATTTCGGATAACGGCATCGGCATTACAGAGCAGCAGCTAAAAGCAAAAGACTCATTTGGCCTGATCAGCATGAAAGAACGGGCCCTGTCGATGGGAGGTATCTTTGCCATCAGCAGCGAACCGGGAAAAGGAACAGTCATTAACCTTATCGTTCCTGTTACAGTGAAAGCAGTTCCCTTCCGGGCAAATGATTAAACAGAAAAGCGGATTCGACTTTTGTTGGATCATATCTCCTTTTAATTCTCCTGAACGGAAAGTAGAATGGACAAAGGCATATTTAGCAGCGGAATTTATTTCGGATGCCGGGAAATCAGTATATTCGCATTTCGGTTTAAAAGCCTTTGCCTGTTCCTGACCGGACCGGGTATAAACCATCATTAAATAATACGTAACAATGAAAATCCTGATCTGTGATGATCATAAAATTGTTCGCGACGGGTTGAGGCAAATACTGCGGCAGTTGCTCAGCGTGTCCTTAATCGCTGAAGCGGCGGCGGGCAACGAAGCGATTGATTTGTTACGGAAAGACCATTTCGATATTCTATTGCTTGATATTTCACTTCCCGACAGCAACGGGTTGGAGGTTCTTCAAACCGTGAAGGCAAAGTGGCCATCGACAAATGTACTCATGCTGAGTATGCATCCCCAGGAGCAATACGCTAAGCGGGCTTTTTCGCTGGGGGCTTCGGGTTACCTGACCAAGGACACCGCCTCGGAAGAACTGCTGCTGGCCATTACCAAAGTTTCGCAGGGAGGCCGGTATATTTCACAGGCCATGGCCGAAAACCTGGCCATACTTCTCGACAAGGAGGATAAGCGGGAGAAACATGAGTTGCTTTCGGGCCGCGAATTTGCCATTATGCTGCGCCTGGCCGACGGAAAGTCGCTGCAGGATATTGCAGAGGAACTTTTTATTTCCAATAAAACCGTGAGCACATACCGCACCCGTATCATGGAGAAAATGGGATTCCATAAAAATACCGAACTAACGCGGTACTGTATCGAAAATAACCTGATTTAAGCATTCCCTTTGCGCCTGCTTCCTCAAGGCAAAGATTGCCGGGAGCATCCTCCTTTTTATTCTGTTTATTTATTTTGAATGAACCGGCTTCAGCCCTGTTTATCAAACAGCCTGTTAACTAACTTCTTAGCCTTATTTGTAACAGCAAAATCCGGCCGTATGCCTTACGCAGCGCCGGCATATATCCTTTGGATTCTGTTTACGAAGGCGGGTTCAGTCTGTTTCGTGTAGGATAAATCCTACACAAGATCGAGCATTTTCCTTACAAGCAGATCCATAACTATAGTTTTATTTTGTACCGCTAAAAATTCGTTCACCCCCCGCGGAAAAATGGGAAGAAAAAAATCTTCTTATTCAATCCGTTTCCGGCCAACATTAATAATTATCAATAATCAACTATAAATACGGAAATTTCTACATGAACAAAGTAAACAAACCCGATCACTCTTTTTCGCAGGAAAAGGGAATCAAATCAGCCCATACCTCAGGTATGGCAAAACTTAAATCAGTTTCAGGAACGGCAAAGCTACTTTCCCTTTTCCTGCTGTTGTTTTTCTCCACATTAACATCCTACAGCAGCGATCAGCATGTGATAGTGGGATGGAATTACGGCAGCGGCAAAGTATTGTACTGCGGAATGAGTTACATGATGGCCGATAATAATTCATATCTTGGCGACTTCTACCAGCATGATGGGGAAAAAAAGCTATTTGTCAACATGGTGAAGCAAACCAGCTATGTTCCGAATCCGAAAGTAGCCATTTTTGCAGTTACAGGGGGTTACACCAATACCTCCGATGCGGATACTATGATTGCAGTGCTGGCCAGGAATGGCCTCGTTGGAGTAAAAGTGGACCTTTACATGATTGATACCCAGGCAGAGATAGATGCATACGATGTTGTGATTTTGGGCGGAAGCGGGTATTCGGTCGGCGAAGCAGGAGCCGGTTATGCTTCTTGTCAATCTGTGGTAAGGGAATATGCTCAGAATCATCATGGAGGAGTCATTTTTACCGGCTGGTCCGTATATACGATAAGTTCATTTCCAGGAAATAATGGCATTAGCGTGCCGGATTATGATGATATGATTCCTGTGTATACATCAGGTAGTTACGGGTATTCGACAGGCTGGTCATTAGTTAAAATCATTCCGGGCGATCCTATGTTTAGCGGGGTTGGAACTGTTGCGTCTACCGGTTATTGCGAATTCCCCAATTTAGGAATGAAGCCCGGTGCTATTGACTATGGTGCCATTACAACTTATATCCCACCCAATATTCCTGCCGACCCTACTTCAATATCCGTATCGGCCAGTCCGGTCTGCAGCGGTGTTAGCTCGCAACTCACTGCCAACGGAGTGGATGGAGTAGTATACTGGTATACCGCGGGTTGCGGAGGCTCCCTGCTTACTACCGGAAATCCGATTACCGTAACCCCTTCGGTGACAACAACCTACTATGCCAGGAATTACAACAATTCACAGTACAGTACCGGTTGTGCCAGCGCAACGGTAACTGTTAATCAAACGCCTGTGGCAACGGCTACACCTTCTTCGTCAGCTGTATGCAACGGAACGGCAACCAATATTGCACTTACTTCGGTTCCTTCAGGCGCCAGTTTCGGATGGACCGTTGCTACGGCCAGCGGAACGGTCAACGGCACATCGGCCGGCTCAGGAACTTCTATCGTGCAAACACTTACAGGCAACGGAGTTGCCAACTATACCGTTACGCCCACCCTTAATACCTGTATAGGATCAGCAATTACCGTGGCTGTGACTGTTAATCCGCTTCCTGTTCCCACTATCACGGGACCTGCTGTTAAATGTGCAGGAACTACAGGAAATATTTATACCACCCAAGCTTCTATGACAGGCTATACCTGGACCGTATCAGCAGGCGGAACCATCACTTCAGGAGCCGGTACAAGTTCCATAACGGTTAGCTGGAATACCGCCGGAGCCCAGACGGTGAAAGTCAATTATCTCAATGCCAATGGTTGTACAGCTGCTACGGCTACCGTTTATAATGTAACGGTTAATCCTTTACCTGTTCCTGTAATTGCAGGATCAGCCAGTGTTTGTGTTACTTCAACCGGAAATGTGTATTCCACCGCCGCTACCATGACGGCTTATACCTGGAGTATATCGGCCGGC
>CAIPFN010000147.1 GCA_903864265.1 uncultured Bacteroidales bacterium
CTGGCCGGGCTGATTGCCGATCCTTTGCAAATGACACCTGACGACCTGAACCTCTGGGTTAAAAACGCTTACTGGTATATGTTAAGCGAATATACTGTCGCCTGGGTTGCCTCCGAAAGCCGCTATGGATTGGAGCTTGCCCAGCAATGGATCGAATCGGGAATCGAACACATTGCGTCAGCCGGTTGGTCCACGCTGGCATGTATAGCATCCCTGATACCGGATGAAGAAATAGATAAAACCCTCTATCTACGGCTGCTGGAAAGAGTTTCTTCGACCATACATCAGGAGAAAAACCGTGTACGCCATGCAATGAATACTTTCGTGATTACTGTAGGCGGGTATAGTGACAGCCTGTCGCAGCATGCCATACAGGTAGCCGGTAATATTGGAAAAGTTTATGTAAATATGGGCGCCACCGCCTGCAAAGTCCCGCTGGCATCCGACTATATTCTGAAGATGCACCTGCGCGGCACCCTGGGCAGAAAGAAAAAAACTGTGAGATGCTGATTACTCTTTCCCCGAATCCGGAAAGAGAATATTAATTACATATGGAGGATTAAAACGGCCTTCGGCCTTTTCCTGGATGACTCTGTTATTTTTTTAAACAAACAACTAATACATTCATTGATAGTCTGTTAATCACTATTTACCTTCCAGAACCAGCCCTATAGCCGTCAATTCTTCCTGGCTGAATTGTTTATTTTCCAATGCTCCGAGGTTATTTTCAAGTTGCCTCACTGAACTTGCGCCTATCAGTACCGAAGTCACGCGCTTATCCTTCAACAGCCAGGCAATGGCCATTTGGGCCAGGCTTTGCCCGCGTTTCACGGCAATCCCGTTCAACTTAATGATTTGCGGCAACATCTGGTTTACCCTGTCTTCATTCAGAAACCCGGTTTGTTTCCCTACGCGTGAATCGGCCGGGATGCCATGCAGGTAACGATCGGTCAGCAGTCCCTGGGCTAAAGGGGAAAATGTAATGCAACCCAGCCCATCCTGTTCAAGTACCTCCATCAATCCATCTTCGGTCCAGCGGTTAAACATATTATACACAGGCTGGTGGATAATACAGGGAGTACCCATCTCTTTCAGTATATCGGCGGCTCGGTGAGTAACATCGGCAGGGTAGTTCGAAATGCCTGCATACAAGGCCTTGCCTTGCCTCACCACCAGGTCGAGGGCGGCCATGGTTTCTTCGAGCGGGGTTTCCGGATCGGGACGATGGCTGTAAAAGATATCCACGTAATCCAGTTTCATCCGCTTCAGGCTTTGGTCAAGACTCGAAACCAGGTATTTCTTCGAACCCCATTCCCCGTAAGGGCCAGGCCACATCAGGTAGCCTGCTTTGGTTGAAATGAGCATTTCATCGCGGTACGGATGCAGATCGTTCTGCATCATCCTGCCAAAATTCTCTTCGGCCGAACCCGGAGGCGGGCCGTAATTGTTTGCCAGGTCGAAATGGGTAATACCACGGTCGAAAGCTTTCAAAACAATATCCCTCGAGGTATCATACCGGTCGACATAACCGAAATTATGCCACAATCCCAGTGATATCTCAGGTAGTTTGATACCACTTTTCCCGCAACGGCGGTACTGCATTTGCTCATAACGTGATGATTGGGCCCGGTATTCCATAGTATAAATATTCAGGAGCGTAAGTAAGATTTTACCGTACAAATATCCGAAAAAATATGAAAGGGAATTAATTTAAACTATCCTGAATCTGACAAAAACTCACCCATTTCAAAGTTCGGTACACGGGATTAAACACTTTGCAATTAAACCCATAAAAAGCAATGGAAATCCGCAAGAAAGGCATGTGTCTTAAAAAGATGCCTGGTTTATTTCATGCAACGACAGGGTTTTAATTCCTTTTCCAGCCATTTTCGTCATGGCTTTTGTTTTGCTCTTTAAGCTCATCCCAAGAATGGCTTCCGGAATCAGATACATGCTGTATCCTCTGTTAATACCCCCAAGAGCTGTTTGATAAATGCATTTTTCAGCCAATAGTCCCACCAGGATAATCTCCCTGACGTTATTTCCCTGAAGAAAACGACTCAATTCAACGCTGGTAAAAGCATCTCCTTCATATTTGGTAAATACATTATGACTGACAATTTTCAGGTTGCTGTCGAGGTCGGGTGCCGGAATGGTATCCACTTTAACCCCTTTGAAAGTGACAGAAAGCATTTTGCCGGCTGATTTTATATAAATCACTTTCTCAGGGGCAGTGATGTCAAGTAGAGAGTTTATATTTTGAATCATCTCTTTGGCCTTACTCTCCTGCAATTTATTCGCATAGAACTGTTGCTGTACATCAAGTACCACGACAAATTTGTCTTGGTAAAGTTTCTTCCCCTGGGGATAACAGCTATTGAAATTCAAAAAAATGATTCCAATAATTAATACCATAATTTTTATCATACCTGCGGGTTTTATTGCACTATAAAATAATTGAGACCTCGAAAGGAGATGGCTTATTCGCTGCCCGTGAGATAGTTATGCCAGGTTGCATAATTTTTCCAGCCAATCAGCCCGGATAAATTTGCAGGTGACAGTATGCCAAAATTAAACCTTGACAAGCCGTTTTTTTATTTCCTTTTTTATCAACTCGTGTTATGATTAATTGCCGAAACAATTCAATCAGAGAATTATCTATGGCCAGGCACACATGAAATCAGTAAAAGCGTTTAACCTTCGCCATGTTGAACAACCTGAATTGCGCAGGACGAAAAAAAGCCGCTTCATGAAAGATATGTTCTTTCAGCGAATTCATTCAGCCCCTTTACCTCTTTTATATATGCACAAACCCCTAAATCGCGATCCTTAAATCCTTATACAGTTATTCCGCCTTTCTCACCACCCCATCCTTTAGTTCATAAACGGCCTTGCTTTCAGGGCATACAGCCCTGCCTTCCTTATCGAATTTCAGTTTGTGCCCGTATTCACTCATCCATCCGGTTTGTTTTGCCGGGTTACCCACCACCAGCGCGTAAGCGGGAACAGTGCGGGTAACCACAGCCCCGGCTCCTATAAAAGCGAATTCCCCTATATCATGACCGCAAACAATGGTGGCATTTGCTCCAATGGTGGCACCTTTGCGGACGAAGGTGCGGGCATATTCATTTTTCCGGTTCACGGCACTGCGCGGGTTGATCACGTTGGTGAAAACCATCGAAGGCCCGAGAAAAACATCATCCTCACAAACCACACCGGTGTAGATGGATACATTATTCTGTATCTTCACATTCTTACCTAATACCACGTCGGGCGATACAACCACATTTTGTCCGATATTGCATCCATCCCCAATAATACATCCCGGCATAATATGCGAAAAATGCCAGATTCGTGTTCCGCTTCCAATGGTGCATCCTTCGTCGATTACCGCGGTAGGATGCGCATAATATCCTTTTTCCATCATAACTCAATCTTAAATATTCTGTTAATTTTACTTCTCCTGTTTAAATCCTGCCATTCCTTCCAAATAGTATAGAATGAAATAACAGGTATTCAATCCAGTTTTTGGGGTTGCTCCCGGTATCCTGGCAGTCCGGATACTATTGGCATTTTATTTACTTCAGGCCCTAATTCCCTCGAGGAAATCAATCACGGAAGCCGTAATATAATCGACCTGCTCCTGCTCCATTTCGGTATGCATTGGCAGGGAAAGTACGGTATGGCTGAGTTGTTCCGTTACCGGGAAATCGCCGGCCTTATAACGCGGATCCAGGTAAGCTTTCTGTAAATGTATAGGAACGGGATAATAAATCATGGCCGGAACATCCTTTGTTGCCAGGTATTCCTGCAGTTCGCCCCGGTCAACTCCCGTAACCTGAAGGGTATACTGGTGAAAAACATGGGTCGAACGGGTAAAATGAGCCGGAACAACAAGTTCGGGCCGGCCTCTGAATGCCTTATCGTAAGCAGCTGCCACCTGTTGCCGGGCATGAGCGTACTTATCGAGGTATGGAAGCTTCACTTTCAATACGGCGGCCTGAATGCTGTCGAGCCGGCTGTTCACGCCTACTTCGTCGTGGTAATACCGCACCACCATGCCATGATTAACGATGGAACGAATTTTCGCGGCAAGGGCATCGTCGTTGGTAAATATGGCCCCGCCATCACCGTAACAGCCCAGGTTTTTTGAAGGGAAAAATGAGGTACATCCGATATCGCCAATGGTTCCCGCTTTTTTCCATTCGCCTGCAGCGTTCATAAAATCGGCACCTATAGCCTGGCAGGCATCTTCAATCACATACAGATTATGCTGTTTTGCCATATCCATGATAGCGTCCATATCGGCAGTCTGTCCAAAAAGATGCACCGGAACGATGGCTTTTGTACGCGGGGTGATTGCTTTGCGGATAGCTTCCGGGCTGATATTAAAGGTGTCGGGAGATACATCAACCAGTACAGGAGTGAGGCCCAGCAAGGCAATTGCCTCGGCAGTAGCTATAAAAGTGAATGAAGGTGCTATCACTTCATCTCCCGGCTTAAGGCCCAGGACCATCATGCTGATTTGTAATGCATCGGTACCGTTGGCACAGGGTATTACATGTTTCACCTGCAGGTAGTTTTCGAGTGCAGCCTGGAACTCTTTTACCGCCGGACCATTGATAAATGCAGTGGAGTTAATTACTTCGCTGATAGCACTGTCGATTTCAGGCTTGATTTTATCGTACTGGGCCTTCAGGTCGACCATGGAGATTTTTCGCATCATCTGGAATTTAGATTGCCATTTGGTTAATCCTGCAAAGATATTTAATGTAAGCTTCTGAATGGAGAGGTCTGCATTAATAATCCTTAAAAGAGCGTGGTATTTTTATAAATGATAAATATATCCGCAATCCGTGGCCGGCTTCATGCGATTTGTATCTTTGCATGTTTATTCCAAATCAGGTTCATGAAATTAATCAGGGTTTTCGTCCTTACTTTTCTCACATTGGTATTGCTTCCGGGTCACGGCATAGGCCAGGTAAATGTGAAAGATTCGGCTTTGAGTGTCAGTATGTTTTATCCCACCTATGGATTCAGTATGCCGGGCGGGGATATGGCAAAACGCTTCGGATTTTCGCACCAGCTGGGCGCTGGTTATATGTATAAAGCTTCCAACGGCTGGAGTATCAGCCTCGAAGGTAATTTCATCTTTCGCGATGGCATTAAAAATCCTGGTAGCATTTTATCGGGGATTGCCACTTCCGATGGTTTTATCATAGGGGAAGGAGGCCTCTTCGCCAACGTCACGCTGCTTGAAAGAGGATTTACAGCCTGGGCTAAGGTTGGAAAATTATTCCCCCTGGCCTGGTCGAACCGTAATTCCGGCCTGCTGCTTCAGCTGGGTGGAGGAATGTTACAACACAAAATCCGGATCGAGGACGCCAGCAATACGGCCCCTCAGCTGAAAGGCCTCTATAAGAAAGGATATGATCATTTGTGCAACGGACCTGCTCTTTCGGAGTTTATAGGCTATCAATATCTCGGGAATTCACGTAAAATTAACTTTTTTGCCGGTCTTGAATTCGTACAGGCTTATACTTTCTCACGACGTTCCTATTACTTTAACGAGATGACCCGTCCGAACGAAAAGCGGATCGACCTGCTCAGCAGCCTGAAAGTGGGCTGGTACCTTCCCCTGTATAAGAAGACCCGTCAGAAGTTTTTTTATTATTAACGGATACTAACCGCTAACCAAGCCATGCAGCAAATTTATTCCTTCCTGATAGTATGCTACGGCCTTTCCATTCGTGTTGCTTCTGTTTTTAATAAAAAAGCCTCACTCTGGATCAAAGGCCGTAAACAGTATTGGGCCATTCTCGAAAAAACATTTGCATCGGCTCCTTTTAATCATCCCGGCAGGAAACTGGCCTGGTTTCATTGTGCCTCACTTGGTGAATTCGAACAAGGCCGTCCTATTATCGAGGCCTTTAAGCTTCAACATCCCGGCTACCTGATCTTACTCACATTTTACAGTCCTTCAGGCTATGAAGTAAGGAGGGCTTATAACGGAGCCGACCTGGTTTTATACCTGCCGCTCGATACCCCTTCCAATGTACGGAGGTTTGTTGAAACGGTCAGGCCGGATATTGTTTTCTATGTGAAATATGAATTCTGGTTCAATTTCCTGAGTTACCTCCAGGTTAAGAAAATCCCAACCATACTGGTTTCGGCCGTATTCAGGCCTGATCAGCATTTCTTTAAAGGATACGGCGAATGGCCCAGGAAAGTATTAAAGGGTTTCACCAGGATTTTTGTCCAAAATGAAGACTCCCTGGAACTACTGCAGTTTATCGGTATCGAAAATGCAGAGGTTTGCGGGGATACCCGTTTCGACCGGGTAGCAGCCATAGCAGCTAAGCCTCTGATTGTTGAAATTGCCGTCGCTTTCTCCGAATCGCATCGCATACTGGTAGCCGGCAGTACCTGGTCGGCGGATGAAGAACTCATCTTCAACCTCATAGGCCATAATACTCATAAACTGCGTTTTATTATAGCCCCGCATGAAATCAATTCCGCTCATATTGAATCACTCATGCTCCGGGCTGGTAAAAAAGCCGTTCGTTTCTCAAAAACAACGCCTGAGCAGGTAAAAGCGGCGGAAATCCTTATCATTGACTCCGTAGGTTTGCTTTCCCAATTGTATCAATACGGAACCCTGGCATATATAGGAGGAGGTTTTGGAGTCGGGATACACAATATACTCGAAGCTTCCGCTTTCGGGTTGCCCGTGTTTTTTGGCCCCAACTATCATAAATTCAACGAAGCCAGGGAACTGGTCAAATTAGGAGGCGCTTTTGAAGTAAGTAATTCCGGCGAATTGCTTCAAAAAACAGATGCATTACTTTCGGATAAGCAAAAACTATCGCAGGCTGTAGAAATAAGTATGGATTATGTACGTACCGGATGCGGAGCAACTGAGATTATCCTGCAACGGGTGAAAGAGCTGATCGGCTCAGGGATATAACAAAGGCTGGAACTGCTGGTTCCGCAATTGCGGCTCAAATCCGGCTTCCCTGATGGCCCGCTGTATTCCTTCTTCATTAAAACTATAATTGGCACCAGCCACGCTCACTACATTTTCCTCAATCATAATGGATCCGAAATCATTGGCCCCTCCGTGCAGGCACAGCTGGGCTGTATCTTTGCCAACAGTAAGCCATGATGCCTGGATATTTGGAATATTGGGAAGCATCAGCCTGCTGATGGCGATGGTTCTCACATATTCTTCGGGGGTAACTGAATTGGTGATGCCGTATTTTTTCTGGAGTGAAGTTCCTTCATGCTGAAAAGGCCAGGGAATAAAGGATATAAATCCGGCTGCACCTTCAGGCTTTTCATCCTGCACATTTCGCACGTGCACCAGGTGCTGTATACGTTCTTCTATGGTTTCAATATGCCCGAACATCATGGTTGCGGAAGTGGTAAGCCCGAGTTTATGAGCCTCACGCATCACATCCAGCCATTGTTCAACCGAACATTTATTCCTTGAAATGGAACCCCGCACCCTGTTGGAAAGGATTTCGGCTCCTGCTCCCGGAAGGCTGTCGAGCCCGGCAGCCATAAGTTGTTCCAGCGTTTCCCTGTACCCGATTCCTTCCAGTTGTGAGATATGCACTACCTCTGGCGGCCCCAGCGCATGAAGCTTGAGTTTGGGATAAAGGCCTTTAAGCTGACGGAACAAGCCTGTATAGAAATCAAGCCCCAGATCAGGATGCATGCCGCCCTGGAAAAGCAGCTGTTCCCCTCCGCGGGCGAAAAGTTCATCAATCTTTTCCTTATATTGTTCAATGGTGGTAATATAAGCATCCTTATGATTGGCCCCCCGGTAGAAATTACAAAACTGACAACCCGACACGCAAACATTGGTATAGTTCACATTGCGGTCGATAAGCCAGCTAACTGTTCGGCCGGGATGAAGCCTGCCACGCACCTGGTTGGCGGCAAACATCAGTTCGGCGGTAGATGCTTCGGTATATAAGGTAACACCCTCATCCAACAACAGATGCGAGCCTTGTATTGCTTTTTGAAGAATTTCGAGATATGCCATAGGAAGGAATTATGGCAAAAGTAGACAATTTAGGTTTTCATACCGCAAATGATGGAAGCAGGATATACGTCAAAGTCATCAGGAATAAGAGCCGGTGATTGCTTTTTTGCAGTAAGTTTGCGTAACACAGTACCGGGAATAAATTATTCCTTTGGCTCGTAGCGCTCTTTATAGATATCAAAATCCAATACTTTCAGGCTCCAGTGATCTTCCATTTTACAGCGATGGAATCGAAGCAGCAGTGACCCTGTTCCCAATGCGGCCAGGGACCCGCTCACCACAGGAATGGTATTGTCGATGAGAGGCTTCTCATCGTGGATTGCCCGGTTAATCATGCTCCCGCCGGCATAAATAAAGGATGCCGCAAAGAATTTGGACCAGGAAAAGTAAAACCAGGACCTACGCCGGTCAACCTGCTTTACTTTCACAATCGGAAAAGTATAGTTCCGGTTAAGAGTGCAAAGCGAATCATCCATAAAGGTAATCTCCCCTCCCGCCATAAATTCGGGTTCACCCAGCCGTACCAGGATTTTATCCCCGGTATGATACATATAACGTTTTGTGGTGCCCGATTTCTGAAGCAATAAAACCTTTTGTGCTACAATAGTCTGGCAGCAAAGTACACATAACAAAGCCGATATAAAAAGTAATCTCATTTTCATCAGTAGGGCTATTTGATTTCGATAAAATTAAACAATTTATGTGTGCAGGCATGTTAAAAATAGTCAAAATACAAACGCACCATTCTGAATAACCTGCTGATGTTTATGCATGGATATTTTTCCCGACATTTGCAGGCTCATGAGCCAAACAAGCATGCGCATCAGGTCATTTACTGGTATTCTCATATTGGGGTTGACTATTCTCCAGGGGTGTAAATACATTTCGGAGAAACATGTTACTCTGCAAGGCTCATTTACAAGCCTTTCCGCCGCTAAGCTTTATATTTTCCATATCCTTCCTGCCGGAAAACCTGTGTGCGATTCGGTAATAACAGATGATGCGGGTAATTTCAGCATCTCGTTCCCGCTTAAAGAAGCCGGCTATTTTGTATTGCAGCGGGCTGCTGATGATGGAATTACGCTTGTGCTTGCTCCGGGTGAAACTGTCACTGTTAAAGGAGATGGTAAGGCCCTGCGAAGTACCTATACGGTTGAAGGATCCATAGATTCAAGGGTTTTTGCGGCATACCAGAAATTCACATCGGCTAACCTGGCCAGAGTCGACTCCCTGTCGCGCATTTTTGCCGAAAGCCGCTCACATCCCAACTTCCTGTCGGTTAAAAAAACCCTGGATTCCGGATATATGACTATTTTCACCAATCAGAAAGAAAAGGTGATCGCATTTGCCGGGAGCCATGTGAATTCCCTTGCTTCCCTTCTGGCTGTTTCCGCTAATTTTGGCCCTAACCCCCTTTTATCGGAACAAACGCATCCCGTGCTTTTCCTGAAAATCGACAGTGCGCTTATGCACACCTACCCGGGAAATAGTCTTGTAACAACCTTCCATCTGCGGATGCAGGAGTTCAAAACTAAAACAGCCGATCTGAAAGCTCACGACAAACTACTGGAACCCGGAATGCCGGCTCCTGAAATCATCCTTCCCAATGCGGCAGGCAGGGAAATTAAACTTTCATCCCTTCATGGAAAGCTTAGGCTGATCTACTTCTGGAGTTACTGGAACGCCTTATGCCGGCAAACGAACATCAACCTTACAACGGTCTATAACCAATACAAGGACCAGGGATTCGAAATTTTTGCTGTCGCCCTCGACCCCGAAGCCAGTCAGTGGAAAAAAGCCTATATGCTTGACAAAGCCTATTGGATGCAGCTTATCGACACAAAAGGGCTGGGATCGGAGTATTGTAAAACCTACGCCCTAAGAGCGCTACCCAAAATGATTCTTATCGGTAAAAATGGCAGAATAATTGCCGTGAATCCGGGGCCGGAAGATTTGAAAATCCTGATAAAGAGTAATTTATAGTTTCAGTTAAACAATTCCGGATGGAACAAATGGTTTTATAACATAAAATATTTACCATGTATCACAAATGCCATGAAATAACTAAACCGGTGCTATTCATTTAATTAAAGCCTTGCCTTTTTCAGGACAGGGCGATTCACTCCGGTCCTCCCCTCTCACTTAATTCATCACTCCTTACATCCAACATCCCACATCCCACATCCAACATCCCACATCCAGCCCTCCCAATCAGTTAACGTATGGAACTCACAAAAACCAATATATATTTTGCCAGCGATTTTCACCTTGGCATTCCCGAGGGGAAAAGCAGCCTGCTGCGCGAAAAAAAACTCATCCGCTGGCTCAGCCTCGTCGAAAAGGATGCAGAAGCCATATACCTGATGGGCGATCTCTTTGATTTCTGGTTCGAGTATAAAACCGTGGTGCCCAGAGGATATACCCGCCTGTTCAGTAAACTGGCCGAAATAACCGAAAAAGGAATCCCGGTACATTTCTTCAAAGGCAACCACGACTTCTGGGCTTTCAATTACCTCAACGAAGAAGCCGGAGTGACTATACACGACGATTTCCAGGAAATTACCCTAAAAGGGCGAAGGTTTTTCCTGGCTCATGGCGATGGACTCGGCCCCGGCGATCATAAATATAAGTTTCTGAAAAAGATATTCTTATCAAAATTCAACCAGTTCCTGTTCCGCTGGCTTCACCCCGACCTGGGCACCAAAATGGGGCTCTACTTTTCGCGCGGCAGCCGCATTTCAAATATGATCAAACAGGATAAAGACGAAAGATTCTTCCTGGCCGAAAAGGAAATACTCCTCATCTTTTCAAAAGAAATGGCTGTAAAAAAACCGGAGGTAGATTATTTTGTATTCGGGCACCGGCACATTCCATCCAACATCAAAGTATCCGAAAAAGCCAGCTGTATCATACTGGGCGACTGGGTGAAACATTTTTCCTATGGAAAATTCGACGGGGAAACTTTTGAAATTAACTTTTTTGAACCCAGGGAGCAGGGATGAACCTGATTTGTGGATTTCCCGCAACCTGACCTGCCGCTTCTTCCATCTATAACCTGTACCAAGATAACAGGAATTAACCGCTCAAGGCATCACATCCATGAATCGCGGAATCAATGAAACTAAATTAATAAAACATCCTATGGAAAATCTAAAAACCTACATTCAGTCTAATTCCCAGACCTTTCTGGATGAACTCTTCGGACTTATCCGCATCCCCTCAATCAGTTCCGAAAGTGCACACAGGGATGATATGGTGAAAACCGCCCAATACCTTGTGGATCAACTGTTGAAAGCCGGTGTTGATAAGGCTGAGATCATGCCAACCACGGGTCATCCTGTGGTATATGGCGAGAAGATCGTTGATCCGGCTCAACCCACCATACTGGTTTATGGGCATTATGATGTCATGCCGGTCGATCCGTTGAATTTATGGCATTCACCACCTTTTGAGCCGGAGATCCGGGAGGGTAAAATTTATGCCCGGGGCGCCGTTGACGATAAAGGGCAGCTTTTTATGCAGCTGAAGGCTTTCGAATACCTGGTTTCGACCGGGCAGCTCCGGTTTAATGTGAAATGGATCATTGAAGGGGAGGAAGAAATGGGATCGCCGGCACTGGGAAAATGGCTTCCTGACCACAAAGAACTTTTAAAAGCAGATCTGATCCTGGTATCGGATACCAGCATGATAGCAATTGATATTCCCAGCGTTACCGTAGGATTGCGTGGACTTGCTTATATGGAAGTAGAAGTAAGCGGGCCTGACAAAGACCTTCATTCAGGCTTATATGGTGGTGCCGTTGCCAACCCTGCCAATGTCCTGGCCAAAATGATTGCGTCTCTGCATGATGAGAATAACCATATCACGATTCCGGGTTTTTACGACGACGTGCTGGAACTCACTATCGATGATCGCCGGGATATGGCCCGTGCACCCTTTAACCTGGTGGAATACCGGAAGAAACTGGACATTAAAGCCACCCTTTGCGAAAAAGGATATACCGTAAACGAATGCACCGGCACACGTCCGACTCTGGATGTGAACGGAATATGGAGCGGGTATACCGGTGAAGGTTCAAAAACCGTATTACCTGCCAAAGCTTATGCTAAAATCAGCATGCGCCTCGTTCCTCACCAGGATCCGCATAAAATCGCGGATCTCTTTACCCGCTATTTCGAATCCATTACTCCTGATTACGTGAAGGTTAAGGTTACGGAGCACCATGGAGGATTCCCTTATGTAGCTCCCACCAATACAGCTGCCTACCGGGCGGCCAGCAAAGCGTATGAAACTACTTTCGGCATTAAACCGGTTCCTACCAGGAGCGGTGGAAGCATACCCATCATTTCCACCTTCGAACAGGTTCTGGGGATAAAAAGCATATTAATGGGATTTGGCCTTGATACCGATGCGGCCCATTCGCCTAACGAAAACTATCACCTCGAATGTTTCTATAAAGGAATCGAAACCATCACCTGGTTCTATAAATACTACCAGGATGAATTGAATGAACCGAATTCGTAGATGATCCTTCATACCTCAGGTTAGCTTGTTCCGGTTCTTCACGTTTTCCAGGTTCTGCATTCCCAAGGCCCCATTTCAATACCCCTGTTTTCTTCTTAGGATGATACAGGGGTATTTTTTTGCAATATGCTGCTTCCGGCAATTAAAAATGAAAAATACCAGAAACAGGGATTGCAACTGCATGAGTCCGATCCCTGTAATGCGATCCGGCAAACAGCCCGTGAGATCTAAAGATTCGCGGGCTGCAAAATGAATTTTTACGATACTTCCGGAAGTTTCGATTTCTCAAAGGAAGGATATGCTGACTCAGATCTATACAGCCAGGATGGAAATGCAAACAAAAAGAAGACTAATCATCATCTTCTACATCATTCTTATGGTCAATCATATATTGTTTTGTGGCAGCATCCCTGAATTCGCTATGCCTGATCTGTCCCCCGGTACGACCGATATATACCATTGCCCCCGAACTGATTAAGGCAAGCACCAGTGTGATAATAAGAAGGAACCGGACGGATTTTTCCTTTTTCCAGATGCTGTACAACGACACACCTGCCATTAAACCGGCCGTGATTATCAGATACATTCCTATAGATGCCAATCCTTCATGACGGCTTATCAGGCTTCCGGCAGCATCGGGCATAGCCCTGACCACTTCTTCAGCCGGGTTGCCGGTCACATATGCCAGTATTGACATGATAGCCGAAAAAGCGACAGTCCCCAACCCGCTTATTTTAACCCCCTGGTTGTTAAACACCATACCGGCAACCAGCAATAATGTTCCGATGATCACCCCGATAATCGGGAAGTGATTGATAACTAAATGAAAATACGCCCAGTTCATACCTATGGTTTGTGAGAGATGGATAATTGATTTTTCGAAAAAAGATGAAAGAAATGTTCCCGTTCATTCAATTTAATTACAAATATAGGAATAATCGTTCAGATACACTGAGTCCGAATGCCCGTTTCCCGTTTAATGTGCATTTCAGTTCAGATGGGAAAATACCTGATAACCATCAATCCGTTTACTAATGAATTTACATTGTAGAGGCGGTATTGGGTAAAATAAAAACAGTTGCAGAATTTCTCCTGCAACCGTTTAATTTAATACTGCTTACATTACCTGCGTGATGGATTTACTGAGGTCTTGCCGACAGGCTGTTCGTTTGATTTGTTGCCTCTTTCATTCCTGATGTCTGTCGTGGCAGGTTGATTCCTGCCCGGATTTTCGACGCGGTTGAGCGCTGAGGGAGATGAATTTTGTGTTTTTTGCTCACGTGATGGCTGAATGGCAGTTGGCTGGCTCATCCCTTTTCCACGTTCCTGGTTAATATTTTCATTTCCTCTGGCAGAAGGGGCCGTCTGCGTCTGTCGGTTTCCCAGGTTCTCAATCCTGGAAGGGATTGGAGTTGCCTGGGGCCTGCTGATTGTTCTTACTTCCTTTTCACCCCTGGGTATTTCTTGTATGGGTTCAACCTGAGTACGGACAGAGTTACTTTCAGGTACTACCTTTGGTTCGGTACGAGTATCCATCCTGGTTTCCCCGCCAACTGAGCCCTTGCGCGATTCCACAGTATTTACCGAACCTCGCACTGCCCGGGAATCTCTGCTGCTGCCATTAATTTCTGCACCTGGCAAACGGTTCATAGTCCCAGGTTCTACCCGGTTTTGCCTGTTCAGGTTCTCATTGCGTTGTAAAGGTGTCGATGTGGAAGTCCTTGTTTCAGTTCTGCTTTCGCGATTCCTGTTCAAGCCAGGATTGTTCGTGCGGGCATTGCTTTGGTCAAACCGTACACTGCTTCTGGCGTTTTCGGCATTGCGATACTCAGTGGGACGATTCTCGCTGCGCCTGTTGTCGACGGAAGGGCGGTAAACATTGAGCCTTTCGTTACGCACACCCATATTTTCAGGTCTCTGGCTGTCAACAACTTCCATGGTTCTGACCCGGTTCCGGTTATACCTTTCCACTTCGCTTACCCTGGGACCCTGGTACCAGGAATTACGATTGCCATTGTGGTTATTGTTATCAACATAAACATTATTGATATAAGTAATATTGATAACATTTACCGGCCTGTCGTAAATATAATTGTTCCAGTTGCCTGAGCAAAATTGATTACGGGGAACAAAGGTCCACCAGGGATCAGGGGCATTCCAGCCGGAATTGTATTGAGCATAGCTGTTTGGTCCCATGGGAGCCCAGCCCCAGTAGTTATCGTACGAACCCCAGCTAACCCAGGCAGGTGCCCATTCGTATCCAGGTATCCAGGTCCAGCCCAGGTACTCGTCAAAATCCCATCGCCCATAGTGGAAAGTGGCCCATCCCCAGTTGTAGTCCGAAACCCAGGTCCAGCCATAGGTAGTGTAAACCCAGTTTCCCCCGGAGGAATAAGGCCGGAAATCTTCCGGAGAGTCAAAATAGGGACGCCAGACAAAACCATTCTCCGGTGAATATATCCAGTCGCCAAATGGAGATAGCTGGTCGTAGAAAGTCTGGAGGGTGATGGTCAATTGAGCATTGCTGTTCCTGTATCTGTGTGCTTCAGCACTCAATACAATAACCACCGAGAGGAGCAGGAATAAGGTTATTTTTTTCATGGCCGTGGGGATTAGAAATTTGTTATTAATAGAACCCTTTATTGACAGTGCTTTTCGGCACTATGTTATAAAGTGTTACCAAAGCTTGTGCCACAATTTTTAGTTTCGGTATTTAGTTTGTGAATCCCTGCCAATATCCTTTATCTACCGGAACTTTCACCTGATAATCAAACGAATAAAAAAAACCGGCAGTCGATAAATTCTGCCGGTTTTAGGATACTCCTGATGAAAATTCTATTTTATTTCGTTTTTCTTATTGTACTCCAACACCCCGTCGTCGAGGAACTTGATATAGGAGGCTATATCCAGATCATAGGCATGCGGTGGAACCAGCAGATTACCGTCCCCGTCGAGGATTACATAATAGGGCTGGGCGTTTGCACCGAATTTCTCTATTTGTATCTCGGTATTTTTCTTTCCCAGCAGTTTCACTTCACGGCCGGCCTTATTGGTATACCAGTCGTCTTTAGGCATTTCAATCACTTTATCGTCGACGTATAAGGCCACCATGACAAAATTCTCACGGAAGCGTTTTAATACCCGGGGATCACTCCAGACCCGGTTTTCCATTTCGCGGCAGTTGGTACAGCCATGACCTGTAAAATCAACAAACAGGGGTTTATTTAGTATTTTCGAAGCCTTAAGTGCCTCGTCATAATCGAAATATCCCTTAAGCCCATGCGGCAATTTGAGTGCTGTATTCAAATATTTAGGTGTTCCTGCAATATTGCCTTTGGTTTCGGCACCACCTGAGCCGGAGTTTTCACGAACAATGGCCGTGATATCGAAATCCTGTGTTTCCATCGGAGGCAGCCAGCCCGAAATGCCTTTCAGGGGTGCGCCCCATAAACCAGGAACCAGGTAAATTACAAATGCGAAAGTGGCTACAATAAGCAGAAGACGAGGGAAGGATTTAACAACCGGGTAATCGTTATCATGTGGAAATCTGATTTTCCCTAAAAGGTAGAAACCCATCATAGTGAAAATCACAATCCAGAAACCCAGGTACACTTCGCGATCGAGGATACCCCAGTGGTAGGTCTGATCAGGTACATTGAGAAATTTCAGCGCAAAAGCAAGTTCGATAAATCCAAGTACGACTTTTACGGAATTGAGCCAGCCACCCGATTTTGGCATTTTATTCAGCCACTGCGGAAACAAGGCAAACAAGGTAAAAGGAATGGCAAAGGCCAGTGAGAACCCCAACATCCCTATAACAGGCTTCAGTATCTGTCCTCCAACGGATTGAACCAGTATAGTCCCTACAATGGGGCCGGTACAGCTGAAGGATACCAGCACCAGCGTCAGTGCCATAAACACGGTTCCAACAGTGCCACCCTTATCTTCGGCCGAAACCGATTTATTAACCAGCCAGTTGGGCATGGTGATCTCGAAATACCCGAAGAAAGAAGCTGCGAAAATCACGAAAATAAGAAAAAACAATACATTCGGAATCCAGTGCGTACTGATCCAATTGCTGAATTCTGCCCCGAAGAGCACGGCGATCACAGTTCCGAATAAGGTATAAATAGCAATAATTGCCAGCCCGTAAATGGAAGCCTGGACTTTCCCGTTGGAACCGGACTTCATGAAGTATGATACCGTCATTGGGATCATTGGGAAAACACAGGGCGTTAGTATAGCAACCAGACCGGCTGCAAAGGCAATCAGGAAAAACAACCATAGGGGAGTTTTCCCGTCGTCAACCGGAGCAGAAGATTTAGGCGCCGATGAAAGGACTTTACCAGACTCTGCTTTGGCGGCTGCAACCGTATCAACGGTTTTTGCTTTAGCTGGATCAATACCGGAAGGAGCAAGCGCGGCCACGTAGGTTTTTGATCCGCCTATATCAAAACTGAAAGGTCGGGTATCGACAATACAGCTTTTATCGTCGCAGGCCTGAAACTCTACTTCCCCGCTAACCTTCACGGGCTTGTTGCTTTGTATTTTTATTGTTTGTGTAAACGTGGCCTGCAATGGGAAAAATCCAACTTTTACCTCAAACATTTCGTCATATTCTTCGTGTGGCTTAGGCTCTTTCACCTTACCTACCAACTGGAATCCTTTGGGTTTGTCGAAAGTAAATACAGTTGGCTTTGGTCCGTCAGGAGGCACCTGCTGGGAATATACGTGCCAGTTCGGATCAATTTTGGCAATAAACTGCAATTCGGCTATAGTATCATTTATCCTGCTGGACTTAAACGACCATTTTACGGGTTCCTGTAATTGCGAAAAGGCCGACAAGCCCACAAGAAAATTAAGCAATAAAGTAAGCATCAACGCTTTACAAGCGGTAAATGGTATTCTCTTCATAGTGCTGATTTGGTTAGAAGAAATTAGGATAAGACCCATATTGGAAGAGGACAAAAGTATAAATTATTAAATAAGGGGCTACATCTTTGTAATAGAATTCATAAAGAAAAAAAAATACTCCATTTCTACCACCACCCCCCCCTAAAAACTCATCAATCAGTAAAGCGAAATCTCAGTAAAGAGCTTTCAGATAAGTACCGGCTCATCCAGGTGAGTACCAGAATCATAGGCGGGATTGGAACCAAACAGACAGGTAATCCGGGATATTATTCCCTAATTATTTCCAAGCCCAATAGCATATACGCCGGATTATATGACAGGAAACCTAATAACTCTCGATTCATATATTGTGTTTAAGGAACAGCGCCTTCTGAGAAACATACAAAGCCCTCAGCCTCAAACACGGGTACAGGATGTTGATCCTGAATGATTTATCTATCTATCCAAAAAGGCAGCAGCAGCCTGATGAAGGTGCTTCCGAGTCTTTAGTGCTTTCGGTACAGGAAATCACGTATGCGTTCCTGGTTTTGGGCGTGATACGGTAGCGGTTGTCAATTCTTTTACCAACCACCCAAACGATATCATTCCCGGAAGTGAGTATCCAGGTTTTTTCTTTATCAGAAAGGGAGAACTTCTGGTCAATAAAGAAATCGCTCAGCTTTTTTTTGCCTTTCAGTCCCAGAGGAATAAACCAATCTCCTTTTTCCCATTTTCGGAGAGAAAGCGGGAACACAAGTTTATCCATATCCAGGAAGGCGGTTGACGCTTTCCCCATGGGCAGGTCGATGATTTGATCGGTTTCGTGGGCGCACAGGCTTATGGGAAAGTCTAATTGCGCCAGATCTTTTTCTATTGTATAGATTTCAATGAGCGAAGGCTCAGCTGTTAATTCAGCAAGTGGCTGAATGATAAAGTTTTCGCGGTCGCGCAGCAGCCGGTGAGTTGGGGAGTAGAATATTTTTCCCGCGAAGGTATCGAGCGAGCGAACTATTTCTTTGACTACAGGGAATGAAAATCCATACGGTTTGAGCAATTCAAATAAATAAGTGTCGTGAGGTTCATACTCGTAAATCCAATCGATTGAAATCAGTATACCTTCGGAGGTATGCTGCACCAGGTCGGCGGTAATGCCGGCAATATGGTTGTTGTAAATGGACTCCACATCCCGCAGGTGGTGGATGGTTTCGTTGAGTTTATGGCTGAACCGGGGATTAATCTTAAACAGTTCAGTCAATACGTCGAGGCGGAGTTTGTTGCGGAGGTATTTCCGGCTTTTATTTGAACGATCATCCCGCCATTCGAGCTGAATATCAAGGGCATAGGCCATAATCCTTTCACGGGTAGTGAACATCAGTGGCCTTATAATTTTTCCTTGTTTGGGCAGTATGCCGTGCATGCCGCTGATGCCTGTACCCCGGATAAGATTAATGAAAAAAGTTTCTGCCTGATCATCCAGGTGATGGGCCGTGGCAACATAGCTATATCCGTTCTCTGTCAGGATTTCATCGAACCAGGCATACCTCAGGTCGCGGGCAGCCATTTGAATGGAAATTTTTTTCTCGGCAGCAAATAATTTTGTGTCAAAATGCTTCATAAAGAAGGGCACTCCTGCCCGGGAAGCCAGGTCTCTTACAAATGCCTCATCGCCATCCGACTCCTCGCCCCTTAATCCAAAATTGGAATGAGCGATTCCGAAATGAAAACCGGCATCCATAAATAGCCTGACCATGGCTATGGAATCGACTCCCCCACTGACAGCCAGCAGAATGCGGTCAGACGGTTTGAATAAACCAATGGATCTGATGTACGAATTGAAAGCTTGTAACATATGCACAAATGTACATTATTTTCTTAATGCAAGCTTTCCCTGAAAATAATTTATCCTTTTATTTGACAAAATAATTTTCAGCCTCAAATTGATCAGGAATGCCCCCCGATGATTATCCGCATAATTTTAAGGTTAAGCACGAAAAAACGGATAAGCTGCCAGGGAAAGAATTTTCGCCAGAATCGTGTGCCCCCGGTTGGTACCGGTGGGTAAGCTTCGTCTTTATA